>PPEA01000052.1 GCA_002967005.1 Mycobacterium talmoniae | reverse complement strand
GGCTGCCCGCCGATCACGGTCCCGATCCTGCCGCCGCCCCCGGGTGAACCGCCGCCCCCGCCGCCGTAACCGGCCCGCAGGTCAGCGCACCATCGGCAGCGGCCGCCGGCCGCCACGGCCACCCGCTGACGGCTCAACTGGGGCCAGGCCTGCACGGCGCAAAACGGTGCGCACTGATCCTGGGCGGCGCGGGTGCCGACGTGCACACAGCACTGCACCAGCCGCTCCTCGAGCATCGTCGAGAGATCCATGAACGGTTTGACGGTGATGCGGACCATCCGCTCACCGAACAACCGGCGCAACTTGTGCCGCCGTCCGGGCAGGGCCGTGGCGGCCAACGTCAGCAGGGTGGGCATGCCCAGGTCGCAGTTCTCGCAGATGTTGCGCCAGATCTGGGCCAGCTGCGGGTCGGACAGCGAGGACCGCTCGGACAGCAGACCCAGCAGCGATTCCCGCACCGCCAGCTGCAACTCGCGCGGCAACTCGGCATCGGCGATACGGTTGGCGACCAGCCCCAGCTGCTGTTTGAGCCGGTCGTGGCCGATCAGGGCGACCAGGGAACGCCACTGGTTGTGGTCGTCGCGCAGCAGGTAACCCACCGAGCAGCAGTGCGGGTGCGAACACGGCAGCGCGGTCAGGTCCCGCCAGCCGACCAGACCGTCGGTTTGCCGGGCCAGCCGTTTGAGCACGCCGGTGTGGGTGAGCCGGTCGAGGGGATCGACGCGCCCCGAGCGTCCCGAGGAGAACTGCGGCTGAATCGACACCCCGCCCACGAACGGGGTGTCCAGCGCCACCTTGATGACGTCACCGATCTCGCCGTCGTTGACCCCCAGCGCCGCCGTCATCACCAGCGTGGTGAAGATCTCGCGGCGCGAAAGCCGGTGCAGGGCAGCCTGCTTGATCCGCCGCAGGTCGCCGCCGCGGTGATGGTGGTGGGCGGCCAGGCTGTGCCCGTCGTATTGCAGGTACACCTCGACCCGCTCCCGGTGCGCGGTGAGCAGGTCGAGTAGGCCGTCGTCGGTGGCGATCCGGACCCCGTTGCTGTTGACCAGGATCCGGGTGATCGGCCGGGCGGTGAGCTCGGTCAGCAGCTCCGGCAGCTGCGGATGCAGGGTGGGTTCGCCGCCGGACAGCATCAGCACGTCGAGCCGGCCGTTCTCCCGGTCCAGGCGCTGGTCGACGTTGGCCAGCACCTCCTCGATCGCGACGACGTTGCGCAGCTCCGGGGACGAGTCGGTGAAGCAGGTGGGGCAGCGCAGGTTGCAGGTTTCGGCGATGTCCTCCAACAGGATGCAGGTGTGCTGGGTTTGCATTTCGGGCAGGCCACGCAGATACGCCGACGGGATCGGGTCGAAGTTGCCGGGGGTGTCCGGCGTGTGGGCCTTGCTGGGTGCGGTCCACTCCTCCAGGTAGGCCAGGATCTCGGGATCCTCGTCGTAGAGGGTGCGGACCAACCCGTGCACCGGGCAGCCCCGCTCCAACCACACCCGCCCGTCCCGCTCGGCCAGCCAGCCACTGAGCCGGGCGACGTCGCGCAGCGGGCGGTCCGGCTGTTCGGTGTGGCAGTGCGGGCAGAAGGCGTTGACGTAGCGCAACACCCGGTCGCCGCGCAGATCCATGCCGCTCATCACAGTCCGCCGTAGATCGCCGGGTTCAATCCGGTGCAGATGCCGACGCTGAGCACGGAGGTCAGCGCCCAACCGACCATCAGGCCGATGCCCAGCCCCTTCGCCCGTGGTGTCCCCTCCGCGACCAGCGCGCCGCCGACACCGAATGCGATGCCGGCGAGCACCACCGCGTTGGTAATCCCGACCACGGTTGTCGAGGCCACCTGGGAAACAAAGTTCAAGACGATAAACCAGACAGCGACGTTGACCACCCAGTAGAGAAATACGCCGGTGACCGCGTGCCCGACGACCGTACCGGCGTCGCCGGTCGGCCGCGGCGGCCGACCATCCGGGTCACCGGGTGGCGGCCAACCGCCAGGCGGTGGTTCCGGAGGTGGTGGATTCGTCATCGTCAGCCCTCCATCAGCTCGGTGCAGGCGCGCGCGATCTCACCCACCACCCCCACCGCCAGCGCGACGATGGTGGTGATCGCCCAGCCGATCATCAGCCCGCAGCCCAGGCCGGTCGCCCAGGGTTTGCGCACCGCCAGCAGCCCGCCGCCGCCGGCGAACGCGACCACGAACAGGCTCACCGTCACGATCGTGAAATTCGGTGCGATCCACCCGACCAGGAGGTAGATCACCACGGCGAGCAGCACCCCGGCGGCCGCCATGCCGAAGATCGTGAGGGTTTTCGCACCGGATCCGCGGGGCCGCGGTAGTGGGCCGGGGTAGGGCGGGTACGGGTAGCCGTACGGCGGGTAGGGATATCCGTACGGCGGATATGGATACGGCGGCTGCGGGGGTGGTGGCGGGCGCTCAGGGTCCGGCGGCGGCGGGGCACTCATGCCGGTGCCGCCTGCCGTGCAAGCACCGCGTCGTAGTAGCCGTGCCGATACCCGTAGCGCAGCCGAAGCCCCACCACGATCAGGGTCGGCAGCAGAAACCACTGCGGCCGGGTCAATCCGAGCCAGACGGTGTCGTTGGCGCGGACGAATTCGACGGCGAACCGGAACACCGCGTAGCCGGCGAGGTAGAGGACGAACAGTTCGCCGGGCTGGGTGATGCGCCGGCGCAGCCACAGCAGCGCCGCGAACGCCGCCAGCTGGAAGGCGATCTCGTAGACGAACGACGGATGCATGGGCTGACCGGTCACACAGCCGGGGCAGTGCGGTATGGCGGCGGGCGCATGGATGCCCCACGGCAGCCCGGTGGGCCGCCCGGGTGCCTCGGTGAGGTGGCAGCCGATCCGCCCGATGGCCATGCCCAACGCCACCGCCGGGGCGAACAAGTCGCCCGTCTTCCCACGGAAGCCGCCGATCCGTTTGGCGAGCAGCACCCCCAGGTAGGCGCCCAACAGCCCGCCCAGGATGCTGCGGGAGCCGAACTGCCACGCCTGCATCAGGGTCGGGTTTCCCGCAGGTCGAGGTGGCGGGCCCAGCCGGAGAGCCGCATCCCGACCGCGCCGCCGACCAGCGCACCGGTGACCGCGACCAGGGACTGTTCGGTCAGCGCGTCGCGGCGACGGCTTCGGCGAAGAACACCGCCGTCGCCGCCAGCACCCCGAGGCCGACGAACGCGCGTGCACGGGGAGGAGCAGCGGGCCGATCCGCCACTGCGGCATCACCCCGCCAGCGTATGCGGAGTGACCGGCAACACGGGCCGAACACGGCCGGCTGCGTAACGTCGGCCCAGGTCGTTGCGCGGGGCGTCACGCCGGGCGGTGCCGCGCAGTAGGCTGCCAACATGTCTGCACCACCCGCTGTGACAAGGTCCGCCGCCGCCATGCTGGGATCGGCCGCGCTCGGGATCGGCTACGCGTCGATCATCGAACGCAACGCGTTCGTGCTGCGGGAAGTGACGATGCCGGTGCTGACCCCGGGCTCGTCGCCGCTGCGGGTGCTGCACATCAGCGACATCCACATGCGCCCACAGCAGCGCTACAAGCAGGCCTGGTTGCGGGAGCTGGCGCGCTGGGAGCCCGACCTAGTGGTCAACACCGGCGATAACCTGGCCCACCCAAAGGCGGTGCCGGCGGTCGTTCAAACACTCGGTGAGCTGCTGTCGGTGCCCGGTGTCTTCGTGTTCGGCAGCAACGACTACTTCGGCCCGCGGCTAAAGAACCCGGTGAACTACCTGACCAAGCCCACGCACCGGACCCACGGGGAGCCGCTGCCCTGGCAGGACCTGCGGGCGGCGTTCTCCGAACGGGGCTGGCTCGACCTCACCCACAACCGGCGCGAGTTCGAGGTGGCGGGGCTGCGGGTCGCCGCGGCCGGGGTCGACGACCCGCACATCAACCGGGACCGCTACGACACCATCGCCGGCCCGGCCAGCCCGGCCGCCAACCTGCGGTTGGGGTTGACCCATTCGCCGGAGCCACGGGTGCTGGACCGGTTCGCCGCCGACGGCTACCAGTTGGTGATGGCCGGGCACACCCACGGCGGCCAGCTGTGCCTGCCGTTCTACGGTGCGCTGATCACCAACTCCGGTTTGGATCGCTCCCGCGCCAAGGGGGCGTCCCGGTGGGGGGCGAACATGGCTTTGCACGTGTCCGCCGGGATCGGCACCTCCCCGTTCGCGCCGCTGCGGTTCTGCTGCCGCCCGGAGGCCACCCTCCTGACGCTGGTGGCGGCGCCGACCGGCGGCCATGACTCGGCGACCACCCTCGATCGATCGCAGCCCACCGTTTCGGCGCGTTGACGCCGCAGACCCGGCTCGCCGCGCACGCGCGGCCACGCGACTGGACCGACAACGCGATCCGGTTGATCGAAGCCGACGCCCGGCGCAGCGCCGACACCCACCTGCTGCGCTACCCGCTGCCGTCGGCGTGGGGCGCCGAAGCCGATGTCGCGCTGTACCTGAAGGACGAGACCACCCACATCACCGGCAGCCTCAAACATCGGCTGGCCCGCTCGCTGTTCCTCTACGCGCTGTGCAACGGGTGGATCGGTGAGGGCACCACCGTGGTCGAGGCGTCGTCGGGTTCCACCGCGGTGTCCGAGGCGTACTTCGCGGCGCTGCTGGGGCTGCCGTTCATCGCGGTGATGCCGGCCTCCACCAGCGCCGCGAAGGTGGCGTTGATCGAGGCCCAAGGCGGCCAGTGCCATTTCGTGCACCAGTCCGGCGAGGTCTACGCCGAGGCTGAGCGGCTGGCCGCCCGAGACCGGCGGGCATTACCTGGACCAGTTCACCAACGCCGAGCGGGCCACCGACTTGGCGCGGCAACAACAACCATCGCCGAGCGATCTATGTGCAGATGCACGACGAGCGCCATCCGATCCCGGGACTGGATCGTGGTCGGGGCGGGCACCGGCGGCACCAGCGCCACGATCGGCCGCTACATCCGCTCACCGGCGGCACGCCACCCCGGGCTGTGCGTGGTGGACCCGGAGAACTCCGCGTCTCCCGGCCT
>PPEA01000519.1 GCA_002967005.1 Mycobacterium talmoniae | reverse complement strand
TCTTCGGCCGCGGCGCCCTTGGCCGGCAGCGTCACCGTGCTGCGGTCCAGGGACTCCAGCAGCAGCTGCGCGACGTCGCGGATCTCCACGTTGTCGCGGCCGGCGGCTTCGGCGCGGTCGTCGACACCGTCGGTGATCATCACCCGGCAGAACGGGCAGGCGGTGGCGATGGTGGTGGCGCTGGTGGCCAACGCCTCGTCGACCCGCTCGTGGTTGACCCGCTTGCCGATGTGCTCTTCCATCCACATCCGCGCACCGCCGGCACCACAGCACAGCCCGCGGTCGGCGTGCCGCGGCATCTCCACCAGGTTGGCGCCGGAGGCGTTCACCAGCTCACGCGGCGCGGCGTACTCCTTGTTGTGCCGGCCCAGGTAGCACGGGTCGTGGTAGGTGATGTCCTGCGAAAAGGGCTTGACCGGTACCAGCTTCTTGTCCCGCACCAGCCGGTTGAGCAGCTGGGTGTGGTGCAGCACCGTGTAGTTGCCGCCCAGCTGCGGGTATTCCCGGCCGATGGTGTTGAAGCAGTGCGGGCAGCTGGTGATGACCTTGCGCTCGGCCTGCTCGCGGCCCTCGAACAGCTCGTCGAGGGTCTCGACGTTCTGGGCGGCGAGCTGCTGGAACAAGAACTCGTTCCCGGAGCGGCGCGCCGAGTCCCCGTTGCAGGTCTCCCCGGTCCCCAGCACCAGGAACTTCACCCCGGCCACGGCCAGCAACTCGGCGACCGCCTTGGTGGTCTTTTTGGCCCGGTCCTCATACGCCCCGGCGCAGCCCACCCAGAACAGGTACTCGTAGCCGTCGAAGCTCTCCACGTCTTGGCCGTAGACCGGGACGTCGAAGTCCACCTCGTCGATCCAGTTGGTGCGGTCCTTGGCGTTTTGACCCCACGGGTTGCCCTTGGTCTCCAGGTTCTTGAAAAGCACCGACAGCTCGGTGGGGAACTCCGACTCCACCAGCACCTGGTAGCGGCGCATGTCGAGGATGTGGTCGATGTGCTCGATGTCCACCGGGCACTGCTCGACGCACGCCCCGCAGGTGGTGCACGACCACAGCACGTCGGGGTCGATCACCCCGCCCTGCTCGGCGGTGCCGACCAGCGGCCGGGCGGCCTGCTCGGGTCCGGAGCCACCGATGCGCTCGAAGCCCTTCTCCGGCACGTGGTGGCCGGCCAGCGGCTTGGCGTCGGTCAGGTCGATGTCCATGGCCGGCGCGTCCTTGTTACCGAGCAGGTAGGGCGCCTTGGCCATCCAGTGGTCGCGCAGATCCATGATCAGCAACTTCGGCGACAACGGTTTGCCGGTGTTCCAGGCCGGGCACTGCGACTGGCACCGCCCGCACTCGGTGCAGGTGGCGAAGTCGAGCATGCCCTTCCAGGTGAAGTCGTCGATCTTGCCGCGGCCGAACACCGCGTCCTCCGGCGGGTCCTCGAAGTCGATGGGCTTGCCCTCGTACTCCATCGGCAGCAGCGGGCCCAGCCCATTGGGCAGCCGCTTGAAGGCGACGTTGATCGGCGCCAGGAAGATGTGCAGGTGCTTGGAGTGCAGCACGATGATCAGGAACGCCAGCATGATCCCGATGTGCAACAGCAGGCCGATGGTCTCGATCCACTCGTTGGTTGTCGAGCTGAAGTGCGAGAACCATTTGCCGAACAACTCCGAGGCGAACGCGCCGCTGCGGTAGGGCAGGGTGCCGTTGTTGACCGCGGACCCGCGCACCAGCACGTAGCTCCACACGACGTTGAAGATCATGAACAGGATCAGCCAGGCGCCGCCGTTGTGCGAGCCGTAGAACCGCGACGCGCGGCCCAGCTCCTTGGGATTGCGGATGACGCGGATGACCGCGAAGGTCGCGATACCGATCGTCACCGCGACGATGAAGAAGTCCTGCAGGAAACCCAACACCGGCCAGGTTCCGATGATCGGGATGTGGAAGTGGTCATCGAACAGGAACCCGTAGGCCTCGATGTAGACGGTCAGCAGCACGAAGAACGCCCACATGGTGAAGAAGTGCGCCAGGCCGGGGATGGTCCACTTCAGCAGCTTGCGCTGCCCGGCGACCTCGGTGACCTCCGTCTGTAGGCGCACACCGACCTCGTCGGTGCGTCCGCTCACCGGCTGCCCGGATAGGACCAGCTTGGCCAGCCACAGGATCCGCCGGCCGGACAACGCCAAGATGACAGCCGTCATCCCCAGGCCGACAACCAGTCTGATCAGCATCTGTGTGGTCACGGAGCGTCTCTCCAATCCCGAAGTTACTCAGCGGTAACTAATCACATGTTACTGGCCGGTAACTTAATCAGTTCCCTGCTCAGCCTGCCCATAGTGACATCTTCCGGTGCCCGCCCGCGACAAAGGTTGCCCTAACTTGCCCGACGGGCGTGCCCTGCCGCTGAGTGTGCCGGGTGTCGACCCGGTGAGCCGGGTTATCGCGAAAAAGCCGCGATGCGGACCCGGTGTCCTACTCGCCGGTGGCGCCGGCGGTGGTCTGCGGCGCTTGGGTGGTCGGCGCCGCGGTCGTGGTCGGCGCTTGCGTGGTGGTGGGCGCCTGCGTGGTGGTGGTCGGCTGCTGCGTCGTGGTGGTGGGCTGCGTGGTCGTGGTGGTCGGCTGGGTGGTGGTGGTCGTGGTCGTCGACTCGGTCGTCGTCGTGGTGGACGAGGTGGTGGTGGTCGACTCGCTGCTGCTCGGCGGGGGCGGCGGTGGCGGCGGGACCGTGGACAGCGAGGTGTCGCCGTTGGGTTGGGTCACGGTCGACGACGCGTCGGCGGTGGGGCCTCGGTCGGGGTGCCGCCGTCGGTGGGCTCACCCGGGACGCTGGTGTGGGTTCCGACGGGCTGCTGCTGCCCGACAGCGTGTAGGCCAGCCCGCCGGAG
>PPEA01000518.1 GCA_002967005.1 Mycobacterium talmoniae | reverse complement strand
GACGCCGCGGCGGTCATGCCGCGGTCACCGTGCAGGCCGCCGCGGCGGCGGCGTGGGCAACGGCTGCGTTCGTCGCGGACCTCGCCGTTGACGAGGATGCGGCACCCCACCGAGCTGCCGTCGACCTGGGTGACCAGGCTCAACGTCACCGCCGGCGACGTCGTCGTCTCCGTGTACGACCACGGCAGCGAGGTCAGGGCGACCTCGATCGGCGCCCCGTCGAGGTCGGCGTAGACGACCTTGCCGGCGCCGCCCAGGTCGCCGAACACCTGGTAGGTGACGTTTTTCGGGTTGATCGGGACGACGGTGGGCGCAATGGTGTCGGTGGCCGGCGGGTAGCTGATCGCCTCGGACATGCTCCGAACCCTGCTCACCCCGAACGCGACGAAGGCGAGCACGACGAGGATCGCCACCGGAAGCCACAGCTTGCGGGCGATCGATCGGACACGTCGTCGCTTCGGTGGTGTGCTCACACGGTCGTCTCCTCGAGGAGGGAGTCAAAATATCCTCGCAGAGACCGCGCCCAGTAACCGCGTAACCAGCGTGACTTTGGAGAAGGGAACAAAACCGGTGACCCGCGCCGTTGACCCCATCGACAAGTTGAGTGAGACAGACTCAAGGCTGAGTTGACAGCGACCTGCCCGCAGGGGCAGTCTTGAGTGCGGTCCACTCAGACCCCACATACGTCTATCAGGGAGGAAACAT
The DNA here is from genome assembly GCA_002967005.1 of Mycobacterium talmoniae. Taxonomy (GTDB): domain Bacteria; phylum Actinomycetota; class Actinomycetes; order Mycobacteriales; family Mycobacteriaceae; genus Mycobacterium; species Mycobacterium talmoniae. Next base: position 1,916 of record PPEA01000518.1, on the reverse strand, counting down.
CATGGCTCGTGCGGTCGGAATCGACCTCGGGACCACCAACTCGGTCGTCTCGGTTCTGGAGGGCGGCGACCCCGTAGTCGTGGCCAACTCCGAGGGCTCGCGCACCACCCCGTCGGTGGTCGCGTTTGCCCGCAACGGGGAGGTACTGGTCGGTCAGCCGGCCAAGAACCAGGCGGTGACCAACGTCGACCGCACCATCCGCTCGGTCAAACGGCACATGGGCACCGACTGGTCGGTGGAAATCGACGACAAGAAGTACACCGCGCAGGAGATCAGCGCGCGGGTGCTGATGAAGCTCAAGCGGGACGCCGAGGCCTACCTCGGTGAGGACATCACCGACGCGGTCATCACCGTGCCCGCCTACTTCAACGACGCGCAGCGCCAGGCCACCAAGGAAGCCGGCCAGATCGCCGGCCTGAACGTGCTGCGCATCGTCAACGAGCCGACCGCCGCGGCGCTGGCCTACGGGCTGGACAAGGGCGAAAAGGAACAGACCATCCTGGTGTTCGACCTCGGTGGCGGCACCTTCGACGTGTCGCTGCTGGAGATCGGCGAGGGCGTGGTCGAGGTCCGCGCCACCTCCGGGGACAACCACCTCGGCGGGGACGACTGGGACCAGCGCATCGTCGACTGGCTGGTGGACAAGTTCAAGAGCACCAGCGGCATCGACCTGACCAAGGACAAGATGGCGATGCAGCGGCTGCGGGAAGCGGCCGAGAAGGCGAAAATCGAGCTGTCGTCGAGCCAGTCGACCTCGATCAACCTGCCCTACATCACCGTCGACTCCGACAAGAACCCGCTGTTCCTCGACGAGCAGCTGACCCGGGCGGAGTTCCAGAAGATCACCCAGGATCTGCTGGACCGCACCCGCAAGCCGTTCCAGTCGGTGATCGCCGACGCCGGCATCTCGGTGTCGGCGATCGACCACGTGGTGCTGGTGGGTGGTTCCACCCGGATGCCCGCGGTGACCGAGCTGGTCAAGGAGCTGACCGGCGGCAAGGAGCCCAACAAGGGCGTCAACCCCGACGAGGTCGTCGCGGTGGGTGCCGCGCTGCAGGCCGGTGTGCTCAAGGGTGAGGTGAAAGACGTTCTGCTGCTGGACGTCACCCCGCTGTCCCTGGGTATCGAGACCAAGGGCGGGGTGATGACCAAGCTCATCGAGCGCAACACCACCATCCCGACCAAGCGGTCCGAGACCTTCACCACCGCCGACGACAACCAGCCGTCGGTGCAGATCCAGGTCTATCAGGGTGAGCGCGAGATCGCCGCGCACAACAAGTTGCTCGGCAGCTTCGAGCTGACCGGTATCCCGCCGGCCCCGCGCGGTGTCCCGCAGATCGAGGTCACCTTCGACATCGACGCCAACGGCATCGTGCACGTCACCGCCAAGGACAAGGGCACCGGCAAGGAGAACACGATCAAGATCCAGGAGGGCTCCGGCCTGTCCAAGGAGGAGATCGACCGGATGATCAAGGACGCCGAGGCGCACGCCGAGGAGGACCGCAAGCGTCGCGAAGAGGCCGACGTCCGCAACCAGGCCGAGTCGCTGGTGTACCAGACCGAGAAGTTCGTCAAGGATCAGCGCGAGGCCGAGGGCGGCTCCAAGGTCCCCGAGGACACGCTGAGCAAGGTCGAGGGTGCAATCGCCGAGGCGAAGACCGCGCTGGGCGGCACCGACATCTCCGCGATCAAGTCCGCGATGGAGAAGCTGGGCCAGGAGTCCCAGGCGCTGGGCCAGGCGATCTACGAGGCCACCCAGGCCGAGCAGGCCGCCAGCGGTGCCGGCGGTGACGGGTCCGGCGGCGGCGCCGACGACGTCGTGGACGCCGAGGTGGTCGACGATGACCAGGAGACCAAGTGAGCGAACAAAATCCGCACGAACCAGTAACGGTGACCGATAAGCGTCGCATCGATCC
>PPEA01000517.1 GCA_002967005.1 Mycobacterium talmoniae | reverse complement strand
TTATCGGTATCGCATCGATCCCGACACCGGCGCCGTGCGCGAGGCGCCTTCCGGGCCGGCCCCCAACGGGCCGGCGCCGGAAGCGCCGGCCGCCGAGGCTTCGTCGGAGGCCTCGGCGGCGCAGGTCGACCGGGTCGCCGAGCTGACCGCCGATCTGCAGCGGGTGCAGGCGGACTTCGCCAACTACCGCAAGCGGGCGTTACGCGACCAGCAGGCGGCCGCCGAACGCGCGAAGGCGTCGGTGGTGACCCAACTGCTGGGCGTCGTCGACGACCTGGAGCGGGCCCGCAGCCACGGTGACCTGGAATCCGGCCCGCTGAAGTCGTTCGCGGACAACCTGACCGCGGTGCTGACCGGGCTGGGCCTGGTGTCGTTCGGCGCCGAGGGCGAGGAGTTCGACCCGCTGCTGCACGAGGCCGTGCAGCACGAGGGCGACGGCAGCCACCCGGTGATCGGCACCGTGATGCGGCAAGGCTACAAACTGGGCGATCAGGTGCTGCGGCACGCGATGGTCGGGGTGGTCGACACCGTGCCCGACGAGGAGCCGGCCGCGACCGCCGACGCCGACACACCCGGTAACGCCGCGGGATCGGCCGAACAAGACGCAGAATCAGAATCGCCGGACAGTTAGCGGCTGCCCGGTGGTGCACCAACAACGACTGGAGAACGGTAAGGGGGTGACGCGCGATGGCCCAACGCGAATGGGTCGAGAAGGACTTCTACAAGGAGCTAGGCGTCGCCCCTGACGCCAGCGCCGACGACATCAAGCGGGCCTACCGCAAGCTGGCGGCCGAACTGCACCCAGACCGCAACCCGAACAACCCGTCGGCCGAGGAGCGGTTCAAGGCCGTCTCCGAGGCCAACAACGTGCTGTCGGATCCGGCCAAGCGCAAGGAATACGACGAGACCCGCCGGCTGTTCGCCGGCGGCGGCTTCCGGCGCCGGTTCAACGGCGGCGCCGGCGGCGGCAACTTCGGCGGCTTCGGGATGGGCGGCGACGGTGCCGAGTTCAACCTCAACGATCTGTTCGACGCGGCCGGCCAGACCGGCGGCGCCAACATCGGTGACCTGTTCGGTGACCTGTTCGGCCGCGGCGGCGCCGGTCAGCGTCGCAGCCGGCCGCGCCGCGGCAACGACCTGGAGACCGAGACCGAACTGAACTTCCTGGAGGCCACCAAGGGGGTGGCCATGCCGTTGCGGCTGACCAGCCCGGCGCCGTGCACCAACTGCCACGGCAGCGGCGCGCGGCCGGGCACCAGCCCGAAAGTGTGCGCCACCTGTAATGGCTCCGGGGTGATCAACCGCAACCAGGGCGCGTTCGGCTTCTCCGAACCCTGCACCGATTGCCGGGGCAGCGGCTCGATCATCGAGCACCCCTGCGGCGAGTGCAAGGGCACCGGGGTGGCGACCCGCACCCGCACCATCAACGTCCGGATCCCGCCGGGTGTGGAAGACGGGCAACGGATTCGGCTGGCCGGCCAAGGCGAGGCCGGGTTGCGGGGCGCCCCGTCCGGCGACCTGTACGTGACCGTGCATGTGCGGCCGGACAAGGTCTTCGGCCGCGACGGCGATGACCTGACCGTGACCGTCCCGGTGAGCTTCTCCGAACTGGCCTTGGGCACCACACTGTCGGTGCCGACGCTGGACGGCAAGGTCGGGGTGCGGGTGCCAAGGGCACCTCCGACGGCCGGATCCTGCGGGTGCGCGGACGCGGGGTGCCCAAGCGCGGCGGCGGCAACGGAGACCTGTTGGTCACCGTGAAGGTCGCCGTCCCACCGGATCTGGAAGGCCCAGCCAAAGAGGCGTTGGAGGCCTACGCGGCCGCCGAACGGTCCAGCGGCTTTGACCCCAGGGCCGGATGGGCGGGCAATCGGCTATGAGCAAGAAGGAAGACTCCCGCACGTTTCTGATTTCGGTGGCCGCCGAGCTGGCCGGGATGCACGCGCAGACGCTGCGCACCTACGACCGGCTCGGCCTGGTCAGCCCGCGGCGTAGTTCCGGTGGTGGGCGGCGGTATTCACAACACGACGTCGACCTGCTGCGCGAGGTGCAGCGGCTGTCCCAGGACGAGGGCGTCAACCTGGCCGGCATCAAACGGATCATCGAGTTGACCAATCAGGTCGAAGCGCTGCGCGCGCGGCTCAAGGAGATGTCCGAGGAGATGGAGATGCTGCGGGCCAACCAGCGTCGTGACCTGGCGGTGGTGCCCAAGAGCACCGCGGTGGTGGTCTGGCAGCCCCGCCGCTGATTTCTTGCCGTTGACTCTGCGTCCACCAGGGTGTCTACTCGCACGTTTGTCTGGTAGGCGCAGAATCAACGCTCAGCGGAGCCGAATCGAAAACGTCGCCGTCGCCGGCTCGCCCGGCTGGGCGAGCCGGTAGCCGCCGCGGCGCAGCGCATCGGTGGGCGCGGCCATCGGCTCGAAGCACACCACCTGTTCACCGGCCGGCGCGAAGATCTGCGCGGCCGGATAGCCCTGCTCGAAATGCACCTCGATACGCCGGTCGCCACCGGAGACGGCGAACACCGCGTGCTCGGCCACCCGATCGAAGCCGTCGTCAAACACCGTGTCGCCCAGCAGCTCCGAGGTTTGCGTCCATTCCGACGTCGCACCGGTCGGTAGCCCGCGCTTATCGAGGGTCAGGTGCCGCATCGCCGGGGTGTCGATCCGCCACTGCGTCCGCGGTGTCTCCGGCAGCTGCAGGTACGGGTGGAACCCGAAGCACAGCGGTACCGGTAGGTCGGCGGTGGCGGTCACGGTGGTGTGCACCCGCAGCGTCCGCTCGGCGAGCGTCACCGCGACGCTGAGCAGATGCGGGAACGGGAAGCCGGCCAGCAGGACCGGGTCGGCGCCGAAGTCCAGCTCCGCGCGCAGCTCGTTCGCCGATTGCGCAGTCACCCGCCAGCCCGGATAGCCGGCCAGCAGGCCGTGGATCGGCAAGCCGTTGGCGTCGGCGCGCACCCCGCCGCTGCCCGGCGTCACGGTCACCGACTGCCCATCGACGGTATAGCCGGTGTCGCCCAACCGATTTGCCCACGGATACAGGATGGGGATGCCCATCGTCTTGCCGTCGCCGAGGTAGGCGCGCCAGCCGCGCCGCTGCCCGAGTAGCTCCACACCGGCGTCGGTCAGCGAAATCCCGATCATGCCGGCGCCCGGAACGAACTGCGCCGCCACGGCCGACGCCGGGTCGCGGAGGGTGACGATCTGCATCGCGGAGTTCTTTCAGCTCGACAGCGGGTCGTGTTGGATGTGTTCCGGCGGAGCGCCTTTGGCGATCAGCGCGGCCTTGGTGGCGCGCACCATGTTGGGTCCGCCGCAGATCAGGATCTGCCGATCGCCCCAGCCGCCGTACCGGGCCACCACCTCGGGCAGCTGCCCGGTCTGCCGCACGTGCAGGCCCCGCGGCGGCGTCACATCGGGGTAGTCGGCGGCCCACGGCGGGTCCCCGGTGTACTCCGACACCGGGGTCACCGACAGCCACGGGTTGTGCGAGGCGATCTCCCACAGGGTGGGCAGGTCGTAGAGTTCGCACGGGTACCGGGCACCGAAGAACAAGTGCACCCGTGGGTTCACCGCCCAGCGGCACAGGTCCATGATGATCGTCCGCAGCGGTGTGAGCCCGGTGCTGCCCGCCACCATCAGCACGTCGCCGGCGTCGCGGTCGACGTGCAGGGCGCCGTGCGGGCTGGACAGCCGCCACCGGTCGCCGGGCCGGGTCTCGCCCACGATCGCGGTGCTGACCATGCCGCCCAGCACCGCGCGGACGTGGAACTCGATGGCGCCGCTCTCCTCCGATGGGATGGCCGGGGTCAGGTAGCGCCACCGCCGCGGGCACTGCGGGATCTCGCCCTTGACGTACTGGCCGGGGTGATACGGCATCGGCCGGTCCAGTTGCAGCCGCACCACGGCCAGGTCCCGGGAGACCCGGTGATGTTCGATCACGGTGCCGTCCCACCAGGCCGGCCCGCCCTCGGCGTCGGCCGCCCCGCTCATCACCCCGGTGATCAGGTTCAGCGATTGGTGGGCGGCGTGTTCGACGGTGTCGGTCCAGGCGTGGGCCAGTTGGCTGCGCAGTGTGGCGTACAGCGCCTGCCGCAGAGTGTCGTAATGCGCTGGGGTGACACCGTATTTGCGGTGGTCGCGACCGAGCTGGGCCAAAAACGCGACCGGCTCCTGGGCGCGCTGCGCGACGAGCTCCCCGTACACCCACTCCATCGCGTGCCCGAACGCGGCCCGCTGACCGTCCAGGTCGGCGGGGAACAGGTCGCGGATCGAGGGGTCGATGGCGAACCAGCGGTCATAGAAGCGGCGGATCAGGTCCGTGCCGTCGTGGGGCCCCGCTCCGGTGAAGGCGGCGTGCAGTACGCGCAGCGCATCCTGGTTGTCGAGGCTCACGACCGAGGAGTTTATGCCCGGTTGCGCATCCCGGCGATAACGATGAGCAATGCGCCGGCGACCGCCCAGCCGGTGAGCACCAGGATCGCGGTGCTGGCCCCGGCGCCGGCGAAGTACGCCGTCGAGCGCAGCAGCGTGGCGTTGGCGCCCTGCGGCAGCAGTTGCCCGAGCGCGCCCCAGCCGCGGGGCAGCATCTCCGGGGCGCTCATCAGCCCGGACAGTGGATTGCCCAGCAGCACGGCGATCACCGCGCCGACGCCCAGGCCGACCCGGCCAAACAACGAGCCCAGCCCCAGCAGCGACAGGCTCATCGCCAGCGCCCCCAGCGTCAGCCCGGCCGTCACACCAGCGAAGTTTGGTCGATGGACCCGAACACGTGGCGCAGCAAGGTCGCGATCGTCAGCCCGGCCAGCACCGAAAACGCCACGGTGGCAGCGAATCTCAGCCAGATATCGCGCGGGAAGACCAGAATCAGCACGATGGCCGGCAGCAGCCCGGCCAGGGTGAGCGGCAATGCGGAGGCGGCCAGCCCGGTGCCGCGGGGGTCATGGGTGGGCAGCGGGGCGAGGTCTTCGCTGTGCACCGGCGCTCCGCGGTGTTGGGCGAGGCCGGTTCGACCTGGGTCAGCA
>PPEA01000516.1 GCA_002967005.1 Mycobacterium talmoniae | reverse complement strand
GACACCGCGGGCTTCGCCGCGCCCGGCGGCAAGGGCGGCTGGTTTTGCCACACCCCGATGGTCGCCATCGCCCGCAACATCGGCCGCAAGCGGGCGGCCGAGCTGGCGCTGTCCGGCGACGTGATCGACGCGGCGACCGCGCTGGATTGGGGGCTGGTCAACCAGGTGGTGCCGATCGAGCTGCTCGACAGTGCCGTGGCGGCATTGCTTCAGCGGGTCACCCGCGGCAGCGCGCAGAGCAAGGGCCTGGGCAAGCAGGCGTTGTACGCCCAGATCGACCTCGACCAGCCGAAGGCCTACGCCTACGCGGTCGAGGTGATGGCGGCGGCCAGCCAACTGGCCGACGCCCAGGAAGGGGCGAGCGCCTTTCTGGAGAAACGCCCACCGCGGTGGGGCCGGTAAGACCTTCGGGCTACAGGGCGTGCACCCCGTTGTAGACCACCATCAAGCCGATTAGCGCCAGGACGATCGCCAGCAGCGCGGCGTGCTGCTGTTCCATCCAGTCCTTGAGCCGGGTCAGCGCCGGGTCGAGACGGTCACCGGCGGCGACAAAGCCCACCACGGGGATGACGACCGACGATGCGGCGATGGCGACGAAGAACGCGGCGGCCAGCCAGGAGCCGGGCCGGCCCAGCCCGGCGCCGCACCGACGGCGACGCGCAGCCACGACGCCCAGGTCGGCGGCGCCGTACGCAGGCCGCCGAGCAGGCCGGATGCCGCGACGAACACCGCGGTCAACCCCGCCAAGCCCGCCAGCCAGCCGGTCGTGAAGGCCAGTCCGGTCTCACGTGGATGCGGGGTGTGCAGCACCAGCACCGCGGGGATGACGGTCACCGGGGACAGCGCGATCACCAGCGCGAGCGGGATCAGGGCGGTCACCGCCGAACCCCAGCTGCCTGCCACGGCGTGAACGGTAGCTCACTTGACGCGTAGGGAAAATCCTACCTATTCTCGATGGGTGTTGCCGCGGGTCAAATCGAGCCGGACCGACAGCGTCTTTGGGGCGCTGGCGAATCCGACTCGCCGCGACATCCTTGACCTGCTGCTCGACGGGCCGCGCACCGTCGTCGCACTCGCCGAACGCTTCGATATGGCCCGGCCCAGCGTGTCCGAGCATCTCAAGGTGCTGCGTGAGTGCGGACTGGTCAACGAGCACAAGCGTGGCAGGTTCCGCTACTACCACGTCAATCCTGAGCCGCTGCAACAGCTTTCGACATGGCTGAGCCCCTACGAGCGCTTCTGGCGCGAGCGGCTGACCGCGCTGGGTGACGTGCTCGACGAGATGGAGGACCAATGACAGAGATCGCCGCCGACGCCACCGTCGTCGAGGTCGACCAGTTCTATCCGCACCCGCCCGACCGGGTGTGGCGGGCGCTCACCACCCCCGAGCTGATGGCGCGCTGGCTGATGGAACCTGCCGGATTTGCGCCGGTGGTCGGCACCCGGTTCGCCTTCGCCGGACAGCCGATACCGGCGGTCGGCTTCTCCGGCGAGATCGCCTGCGAGGTGCTTGCCGTGGTTGACGGCGAAGAGCTGGCGATCTCCTGGGCCGACGCCCGCGCCGAGAAACCGTCCTCCTGGGTGGTCACCTGGAGCCTGCGGCCCGAGGGGCGCGGCATCCGGGTCATCCTGCGGCACAGTGGGTTTGACCCCGACGATGAGTTGCAGCAGCGTGCCCGCACCATCATGGGCACCGGGTGGACACGCATCGCGGCGCGGCTGGGCGAGTTGCTGAACGGCTAACCCAACCGCACGCGGTCAGTCCCCGGCGACGGCTTGGATGAGCTTCGCCGCCCCGTCGTTGGACAGCATCCACTCGCCTTGCTTCACGAACGTGAGCACCGGGGTGACCGCTACCGGCAGCTTGGGGCCGGAGATGGTGGTCTCGGCCGCGGCGGTGTTCGGGCCCACCGACCAGGGCTTACCAACCGAGAACGCGAGCGGGAGCTCCCCGTGGTCGGCCGCCTTGTCCAGCCTGCGTTGGCTGAACGCACGGCGTTCCGCCGAGTTGATACCGCCTTGGACCAGGCCACCCTTCGCCTGGTCGGCGACACCCGGATCGGTCAGCTCGGTCAGGATGCGGGTGATCTGCTCGGCGGTCGGCAGCTCCTGCGCTGGCGACGAGTTCGGCGCGGGGTCGCGGGGCAGCGGGATGGTGAACACCGCGGGGTGCGCGTGAGCTGGCGCCGGGGCGCCCATCGCCACCCCGGTGAAGGCACCTCCGAATGCGGCGGCCGCGGCTACGGTGACGGCAAGCGGTTTCATCGTTAGATCCTGGTCCTTCGCTTCGGGCGCGATGGCGGCCCCGCGGCTTCGGGTGGTGTGCGACCTTCGCCCGCGCCGACGGAGCCTGCTGAGCCTAGCTAATGAAGTCGGGTGTGCTCCCGTTTGAGCGACGCAGTGTGCTCAAGCACACGTCCCGTGGCTGGGGCGATCATGCGGTTGATGACGGCCTGGGAGATTCAAGCCGCAGAATGCACTCGCTTGGCGAGGGCCAGGTAGTCGTCGACGGAGCCAGGCAGCAGATCAAGGTGCACGATCGTGCCGTTTGGGTGGGCGACGAGGTCGAGCACGACTGCGACTGCGGCTGCATCGTCGTCGCCTGCAACTACTAGTGCGCCCGGCGCGATGATCGAGGGATCGCGGGCTTCGTCGAGGAAGGTCCAGACATAGCCGGTCTGATCCTCGGCGTTCAGGTCAGCAGCGATGTCTACGATGGTCATTCGCTCATCTCTTTCGACGTCTCGTTTCACCATACTTGTCGTTGAGCTGCGGCGGACCGAGCGCATCGAAGAGTGCCGGGATGTCATCTATCGACTTGATGATGACCGTGACATGCGGCCGACTAAATGTCGGGACGATCCAAAAGCCAGCAGAGACGATGGTGCGAGCGGGCACGATGTGGACGAACCTGTAGGTCGCGAGCTTCGTCGAGAGTATGCCGCCCTGCGAATCTTCGCCCGCGCGGTCGAGCGCCGCGAACATTGATATCCCCAACGCTGGGATGCCATCGAGGAGGAAGGCACGGCGCGTCCGCTCGGCGTGCCGACGTAGCTTCGCGATGGAGTCGGGGCCGCCACGCAGGAGCGGGCAGGCAGCGGGAATGCGCCCGTCCCGGACGCTACCGCGAAGATCGGGCAGCCCATCCACGCTGTCGAACCTACGGATGGATACCGACATCGACGATGACGCGGATTCGTCGACGCCGACGCGCCGACTGTGCGGATCGATACGCCCGCGGCGGCGTGTCGCGGATAAATCCGCACGACCGGCGGCGAAAAAACTAGACTTGAGCGGAACAGACTCAACCTTGACGGCGTTGAACATCCCGACAAGCATTTTTGGCATACCCCGAATGGAGGTGTCGTGGACTCTTTTAATCCGACCACCAAGGCCCAGGCGGCGCTGACGTCGTCCTTGCAGGCGGCGACCGCGGCCGGCAACCCGGAGATCCGGCCCGCCCACCTGCTGATGGCCTTACTCACCCAGAACGACGGGATCGCCGCGCCGCTGCTGGAGGCGGTCGGTGTCGACCCGGCGACCATCCGCGCCGAGGCGCAACGCCTGCTCGACCGGTTGCCGCAGGCCACCGGGGCCAGCGCGCAACCGCAGCTGTCCCGCGAATCGCTGGCCGCGATCACCGTCGCGCAGCAGCTGGCCACCGAGATGGACGACGAGTACGTCTCCACCGAACACCTGATGGTCGGCCTGGCCACCGGCGACTCCGACGTCGCGAAGCTGCTGAGCGGCCACGGCGCCTCCCCGCAAGCGTTGCGGGAGGCGTTCGTCAAGGTGCGCGGCAGTGCCCGGGTCACCAGCCCCGATCCGGAGGCCAGCTACCAGGCGTTGGAGAAGTACTCCACCGACCTGACCGCGCGGGCGCGGGAAGGCAAGCTCGACCCGGTGATCGGCCGGGACACCGAGATCCGCCGGGTGGTGCAGGTTTTGAGCCGGCGCACCAAGAACAACCCGGTGCTCATCGGTGAGCCCGGCGTCGGCAAGACCGCGATCGTCGAGGGCCTGGCCCAGCGCATCGTGGCCGGCGACGTGCCGGAAAGCCTGCGCGACAAGACCGTCATCTCCCTGGACCTGGGATCGATGGTGGCCGGCGCCAAGTACCGCGGCGAATTCGAGGAGCGGCTCAAGGCCGTGCTCGACGACATCAAGAACTCCGCCGGGCAGATCATCACCTTCATCGACGAGCTGCACACCATCGTCGGGGCCGGGGCCACCGGCGAGGGCGCGATGGACGCCGGCAACATGATCAAGCCGATGCTGGCCCGCGGTGAGCTGCGGCTGGTCGGCGCCACCACGCTCGACGAATACCGCAAGCACATCGAGAAGGACGCCGCGTTGGAGCGGCGCTTCCAGCAGGTCTACGTCGGCGAACCGTCGGCCGAGGACACCATCGGCATCCTGCGCGGCCTCAAGGACCGCTACGAGGTGCACCACGGGGTGCGGATCACCGACTCCGCGCTTGTCGCGGCGGCCACCTTGAGCGACCGCTACATCACCGCCCGGTTCCTGCCGGACAAGGCCATCGACCTGGTCGACGAGGCCGCGTCGCGCTTAAGGATGGAGATCGACTCCCGCCCCGTCGAGATCGACGAGGTCGAACGGCTGGTGCGCCGGCTGGAGATCGAGGAGATGGCGCTGGCCAAAGAGGACGACGCGGCGTCGGCGGAGCGGCTGGAGAAGCTGCGCTCCGAGCTGGCCGACCAGAAAGAGAAGCTGGCCGAGCTGACGGCGCGCTGGCAAAACGAGAAGAACGCCATCGACATCGTCCGCGAGCTCAAGGAGCAGCTCGAGGCGTTGCGCGGTGAATCCGACCGCGCCGAACGCGACGGGGACCTGGCCAAGGCCGCCGAACTGCGCTACGGGCGCATCCCCGAGGTGGAAAAGAAGCTCGACGCGGCGCTGCCGGGCGCGCAGGCCCGCGAGGACGTGATGCTCAAGGAGGAGGTCGGCCCCGACGACATCGCCGACGTGGTGAGCGCGTGGACCGGCATCCCGGCCGGGCGGCTGCTGGAAGGCGAAACCGCCAAGCTGCTGCGGATGGAAGAAGAGCTGGGCCGCCGCGTCGTCGGGCAGAAGAAGCCGGTGCAGGCGGTGTCCGACGCGGTGCGGCGCAGCCGGGCCGGGGTCGCCGACCCCAACCGGCCGACCGGGGCGTTCCTGTTCCTGGGTCCCACCGGTGTCGGGAAGACCGAGCTGGCCAAGGCGTTGGCCGACTTCCTGTTCGACGACGAACGGGCCATGGTCCGCATCGACATGAGCGAATACGGCGAGAAGCATTCGGTGGCCCGGCTGGTCGGGGCGCCCCCCGGCTACATCGGCTACGACCAGGGCGGTCAGCTGACCGAGGCGGTGCGCCGCCGGCCGTACACGGTGGTGCTGTTCGACGAGGTCGAAAAGGCCCACCCGGACGTGTTCGACGTGCTGCTGCAGGTGCTCGACGAGGGCCGGCTCACCGACGGGCAGGGCCGCACCGTCGACTTCCGCAACACCATCCTGATCCTGACGTCCAACCTGGGCGCCGGGGGCAGCGAGGAGCAGGTGATGGCCGCGGTGCGCGCCACGTTCAAGCCGGAGTTCATCAACCGGCTCGACGACGTGCTGATCTTCGAGGGCCTCAACCCCGAAGAGCTGGTGCACATCGTCGACATCCAGCTCGAGCAGCTGGGTAAGCGGTTGGCGCAGCGGCGGCTGCAACTCGAGGTGTCGCTGCCGGCCAAGCGTTGGCTATCGCAGCGCGGCTTCGACCCGGTTTACGGTGCCCGCCCGCTGCGGCGGCTGGTGCAGCAGGCCATCGGCGATCAGCTGGCCAAGATGCTGCTGGCCGGCGAGGTGCACGACGGCGACACCGTGCCGGTCAACGTCAGCGCCGACGGTGACTCGCTGGTGCTGGGCTGATTTCCGCCCGTTTCCTCCCGCGAAAAGACGCAGATTCGCACTAGCGAGGCGCCGTGCGTGCGATTCTGCGTCTGCTCGGCACAGAAGGTCGTCACCAGGTTCCGCCGCCGCCGCCACCGCCGCCGCCCCAGCTGCCGCCGTCGCTGCTCCAGCTGGGCCCGCCCGAGCCCCACGACGAGGACGACGACGTGTACCCGGACGTCGCGCTCTGCCAGGACTTGTAGGCGCTGATCGAGGACGACACCGCGGAGTCGAAGTTGCCGAATCCGTTGGGCGTGTACAGGGTGGCGGCTTGGCTACCAGCGCCGGCGACCGGATACCAGGCGGGGATGGGCGGCTCCGAGGCGGTCGCGGTCTGGTACTTGGCCGCCCACTTGTCGGCCGCGTCGAAGGCCACCGCATACGGGACGTAGGAGATGAACAGGTCCTTGTGGGCGGCGTAGTCGAACCGGTCCTCGCTGGACGGGGTGGTCAGCAGGCGTTGGAAGCCGGCCGCGCGTGACCACACCTGCCGGCCCGACTTGGTGCGTCGGGTTCCCACACCCGGCGCGAGCAACCCGAAGCCGGCGATCGCGAACGCGGCGAACGGGAGCCCCAACATGGTCGGCCAGAGGGGAAGCGCAAACCCCAGGAGGGCGCCCACCGATCCGAAAATGACATACGCTTGGCCCGTATTTTCTGTGAGCGCTGTCACCATGAATCCCGAGTCGCGCGACCAGGATTCGCAAGCGGATTCGAGCTGTCTTTTGGCCGACAACAGATCGCCACCCGCGGTCCTGCTAGCGAAGTTAAGCGTGCCGCCCTCGGTGTCAACACCCAGCGCTTCGCCGACCGCCCGGGTCACCGGGTCGGCGGCCGCCCATTGCTCGGGGGTGCCGGTGCCGGTGATGGTCCACTTTGTGGGGCTTGTGCTGTCGAGCCGCACCAGCTTTCGCTCGGCCAGGTACAGCAGCGTTGCCACCATGGCGTGCTTACTGACTTTCTCCGTGACGATGTAGGCGGTCTGCACGGGCCCGAGCCCGTCGGGCGGGGCGTACAGAACTGGGGTGCCGGGAGTCCGCTCGCGTGATCGCCGGTCCCAGAGGTAGCCCACCAGCGCAGCAAGCACCGATAGCACTGCTAGCGCGATGGCCAACTTCGGCCAGCGGCCCAAGATCCTGTCGAAGCGGATCGTCCACGGCAGGGTGGCCCGGTCGGGGGCCGGCACCTGCAAATCGACTCGCGCGGTCACGGGGTTGCCGGCCGGCAGCGCCCCGGCGGTCACCGTGACCTGGTTGGTGCCCGCCCCGGCGATCGAGCACGGGTGCGGCCCGGCGGTGCACTGGACCAATCCGGCCGGGCCGGGCAGACCGATGTGCACGTGGGCGGCGGTGATCTTCATCATCCAAAACCCGACCACGTTGTAGTAGAACGAGGCGGTGGGCGGCGCCGGGTTGGCGCCGGCGCGGGCGGTGAAGTCGCCCGGCGCCGTTGACGCCTTCACCAATCCGCCATCGACGGTGTACTGGATGGTGTAGGTGTGCGGACCCGGGCTCACCAGCTTGTTTTCGTCGCCGATCCGTACAACGGAGATGGTTCCGTTATCCCGCGACTCTGTTTCCTCCCGGACGAACTGGCCGTCCATGGTGACGTGGACGTCATGGGGATCCATCCGTGCATGTGGGTCGGTGGGGTCGGCCACCGGGAAGAATCGGAAGATGCCGTGCTGGTCAGCCGTCATTTCCACGGTGAGCGTCTCGGTCGCGGTCAGCTTGCCGTCGGCGGTCACCCGGTAGGTCGCGTCAAAGTTGGTGATCGTCGACGGCGACTCCGTCAGGGGCCCGCCCTTGGCGCTGTGGCTCTGTAGCAGCAGGGGCCACAGCAGGCCCAGGGCCGAGAGCGCGATCAACACCAGCGATATCGCGAGCCGCGGTAGCGGCCGGAACAACGCCGTCACCGCGGCGGATGTCCCCAAGCAGCGACGGTCATCCTCGGTTACCCCCCTCGACGCGACGATCGTTGGACCACGATTTTCGCATCCACACCGAGTGTCGGATTGCAGGCTGATGCGGGGTTGTGACCTGCTGGCATTCGTGCATCCCCGCCGGGAGCGGATAGGCTACCCCTAATGGTCCCGCTTTGGTTCACACTGTCCGCGCTGTGTTTCGTCAGCGCGGCGGTGCTGCTGTACGTCGACATTGATCGGCGCCGCGGCCATCGCAGGCGCCGGAAGTCCTGGGCGCGGTCGCACGGCTTCGACTACGAGCCGGAGTCCACCGACATCCTCAAACGCTGGAAGCGCGGCGTGATCTCGACCGTGGGCGACGTCCCGGCCCGCAACGTGGTGCTGGGCCAGATCCGCGGCGAGGCGGTGTACATCTTCGACCTCGAGGAAGTCGCCACGGTGATCGCACTGCACCGCAAGGTTGGCACCAATGTCACCGTCGACCTGCGGCTCAAGGGGCTCAAGGAGCCGCGGGAAAACGACATTTGGCTGCTGGGCGCGATCGGCCCGCGGATGGTGTACTCCACCAACCTGGACGCGGCCCGGCGGGCCTGCGACCGGCGGATGGTTACTTTCGCCCACACCGCGCCGGACTGCGCCGAGATTATGTGGAACGAGCAGAACTGGACCCTGGTGTCCATGCCGGTGTCGTCCACCCGCGCCCAATGGGACGAGGGGCTGCGCACCGTGCGGCAGTTCAACGACCTGCTGCGGGTGCTGCCGCCCGTTCCGCAACAGACCGCGCTGCCGGAGGGGACGAGCCGCCGCAACGCGGGACCCAGCCGGCCGCTGGCCCCGG
>PPEA01000515.1 GCA_002967005.1 Mycobacterium talmoniae | reverse complement strand
AATCGGCCGCGGGAGTCGTTCGGCAGATTCCTGGGCTGGCTGCGCGCCACCACCTCCCGAGCAGGTCGCCAGCACTACGTGGACACCTTCGATCTGCGCCGCCGCTGCGCGCTTGTATTTGACCTACTACCGCGACGGCGACACCCGCAACGTCGTGGACGCCTACCGGTACTGGACCCGCGAAGCGATCGTCGCCGACATCGATCAGCGGCGGCATGCGCTGCACATCGCCATCGAGAACTTCGGCCACGACGCCAACATCGGTTCGGTGGTGCGCACCGCCAACGCGTTCGCGGTGCACACCGTGCACATCGTCGGCCGGCGCCGCTGGAACCGGCGCGGCGCCATGGTCACCGACCGCTACCAACGGCTGCGCCACCACGACAGCACCGCCGAGCTGCTGGACTTCGCCGCCCACGCCGGGCTGGCCGTGGTCGCGGTCGATAATGTGCCCGGCGCGGTGCGTTTGGAGCAGACCACGCTGCCGCGGGATTGCCTGCTGGTGTTCGGCCAGGAGGGGTCCGGGATCAGCGCCGACGCCCGCGCGGGGCGGACCTGGTGGTGTCGATCGCGCAGTTCGGCTCGACCCGCAGCATCAACGTCGGCGTCGCCGCCGGGATCGTGATGCACGCCTGGATTACCCAGCACGGCGCCCTGGACCGCGCCTGGTAGGGCAGGATCAAGGCATGGATCGGGTATGGGCGAACCGGGCGGCCAGCGCCGAGGCCGCCGTGCGGCAACGACACCTGAAACGACTGTGGTACCTGCCGGGTACCCAACTGGGGGTGGTGGGTTGGCCACCGACCCGGCGGGATCGGCTATTCGGCAGCTGGCATTACTGGTGGCAGGCGCATCTGCTGGATTGCCTGGTCGACGCGCAGCTGCGCGACCCGCAGACCGACCGCGGGACCGAGATCAAACGGCAGATCCGCTCACATCGGTTGCGCAACAACCTGTCCTGGGTGAACAACTATTACGACGACATGGCCTGGCTGGGGCTGGCGATCGAGCGGGCCAGCCGGGTCGTCGGCGTCGACCGGCACCGGGTGCTGGACAAACTGACCGACCAGTTCGTCAAGGCGTGGGTGCCCGAGGACGGCGGCGGCATCCCGTGGCGCAAACAGGATCAGTTCTTCAACGCCCCGGCCAACGGGCCGGCGGGAATCTTTCTGGCCCGCTACGGGGACCGGCTCAAGCGGGCCCAGCAGATGGCCGACTGGATCGACAAGACCCTGATCGACCCGGAAACCCACCTGGTGTTCGACGGCATCAAGGCCGGCTCGCTGGTCCGCGCCCAGTACACCTACTGCCAGGGCGTGGTGCTCGGCCTGGAAACCGAGCTGGCCGTGCGCACCGGGGACGACCGGCACGCCCCGCGGGTGCACCGGCTGGTAGCCGCGGTCAAAAGGAGATGGCGCCGGCCGGGGTGCTCAAGGGTGCCGGCGGCGGCG
>PPEA01000514.1 GCA_002967005.1 Mycobacterium talmoniae | reverse complement strand
TTGGGACCGCGACGCCGAGCTGCCCACCGACGCCGAGGGCGGCGCCGAGTTCGTCAACGGCGCGGTCGGACGCGTCCGCGGTGCCCGAACGCGACCTGTCGGTGCAGCTGTCCGGCTGGATGCTGATGGAGGCCGCGCACGTCGTCGCCGAGCTGGCCCCGCAGGATTGACTCTGCGCTGAGGGCGCTGCCCACTCGCACTTCTGCGCCCTGGACGCAGAATCAACGCCTCGGGGTGGTTACGCCGCCTGCTCGGGCTCGCTCGCCGGGATCGGTTCGTCTCCCGCGCGGGCCCGTCGCCGCGATAGATACGCCTTACCCGCGGAGAACAGGGCCGGCAGCAGCGACACGAACAGGATGCCGAGGATGATCGTCTCGAGGTGATCGCTGATGCCGGGCACCCTGGTGCCCAGGAAGTAGCCGGTCAGCGTCATCCCGGCGCCCCAGGCGACGCCGCCGACGATGTCGAATCCCAAATACACCGGGTAGCGCATATAGGACACGCCGGCGATCACCGGCACGAAGGTTCGGGCGAACGGCACGAACCGGGCCAGGATGATCGCCCACGGCCCGTACTTTTCGAAGAAGGCGTGCGACTCGGTCACGTAGTGCTTCTTGAAGAAGCGGGAGTCTTCCTTTTTGAACAGCGCCGGCCCGATCCGGCGGCCGATGAAATACCCGCTCTGGTCGCCCAGCACCGCCACCGCCGCCACCGCCGGGGCCAGGATCCGGATGTCGAGGGTGCCGCCGGCGGCCAGCAGGCCCCCGGTGAACAGCAGCGACTCGCCGGGCAGCAGCGGGAACAGCAGCCCGGTCTCCACGAAGACGATGACCAGGATGGCGGGCAGCACCGCGGACGCGAACAACCCGTGCGGACCGATCCAGAACCACGGGCTGATCAGGTCGGGTAGTGCCACCAGGCTGGTGCTCATGACGCCCTAACATACCGGTGTTGGCTGGGTGGGCTGTTTAGCGCGACCCCGGCCTTGGAATACTGAGGGCACACGTGGCCATCATCACCGTCGTTGAACTCGCCAGGAGGAAGTCCCATGCCCATCGCAACGCCTGAGGTTTACGCCGAGATGCTGGGACGGGCCAAGGACAACGCCTACGCCTTCCCGGCGATCAACTGCACCTCCTCGGAGACCATTAACGCCGCGATCAAGGGTTTCGCCGACGCCGGCAGCGACGGCATCATCCAGTTCTCGACCGGCGGCGCCGAGTTCGGCTCCGGGCTGGGGGTCAAGGACATGGTCACCGGCGCGGTGGCGCTGGCCGAGTTCGCGCACGTCATCGCCGACAAGTACCCGATCAACGTGGCGCTGCACACCGACCACTGCCCCAAGGACAAGCTGGACGGCTTTGTCCGGCCGCTGCTGGCGATCTCCGCGGAACGAGTGAGCGCCGGCCAGAACCCGCTGTTCCAGTCGCACATGTGGGACGGCTCGGCGGTGCCGATCGACGAGAACCTCGACATCGCCCGGGAGCTGCTCAAGCAGGCCGCCGCCGCCAAGATCATCCTGGAGATCGAGATCGGCGTGGTCGGCGGCGAGGAAGACGGCGTCGCCAACGAGATCAACGACAAGCTGTACACCACCCCGGACGACTTCGAGAAGACCATCGACGCGCTGGGCGCCGGCGAGCACGGCATCTACCTGCTGGCCGCCACCTTCGGCAACGTGCACGGCGTCTACAAGCCCGGCAACGTCAAGCTGCGTCCGGACATCCTGGGTCAGGGCCAGCAGGTGGCCGCCGCCAAGCTGGGGCTGCCGGAGGGCTCCAAGCCGTTCGACTTCGTCTTCCACGGCGGCTCGGGCTCGCTGAAGTCCGAGATCGAGGAGGCGCTGCAGCACGGTGTGGTGAAGATGAACGTCGACACCGACACCCAGTACGCATTCACCCGGCCGATCGCCGCGCACATGTTCACCAACTACGACGGGGTGCTCAAGGTCGACGGCGAGGTCGGCAACAAGAAGACCTACGACCCGCGCAGCTACCTGAAGAAGGCCGAAGCCAACATGACCGAGCGGGTCATCGAGGCCTGCAACGACCTGCACTGCGCCGGGAAGAGCCTGTCGGCCTGAGCTAGCTGACTCTGCGTCTACCAGGCAAAAATGCGAGTAACTTGCCTGGTACGCGCAGACTCAACGCGGAGGGCTACCCGGTGGGGGACTGGCAGATCTTCCACTGGTCGTCGCGGAACTGCAGGTCGAAGCTGCGGGTGGACCGGACCTGCGGCGCATACGCCATGAACGCGGTGACGTTGGCTTCGGCGTGGTCGCGTGCACGGCGACCTGGTCGATGCTGGCGACCACCGGATACCGTTTGGCCGCGGCCACCCGCCGGTAGGTGTCGTTCCACGCCTGGTCGTTGTAGTTGACGTA
>PPEA01000513.1 GCA_002967005.1 Mycobacterium talmoniae | reverse complement strand
CCTCGGCCCGCACGCAGCCGGGTCAACACCGTTGCCACGGTCGGCGTCGGCGCCGACCACCACCAGCCGGCGATGGCCCTGCAGCGCGGTATCGATGCCGGCCGTCTCGTCGACGCGCTGCGCGGCCAGGTCCGCCAACGCGGCGGGCGCCTCCCGGTCGCCGAACAGCAGCACGGCGGTCTGTGCGGTGTTCACAATGGTGTTTTACCGGGTCGTCGCAAACCGCTGAGATAGGGTGGGTCACCGGCTGACCACAATAAGCGGGCTCAATACCCGCAGGAACGTAAGCGGGAGACATGCCGGCAATCGTCCTGATCGGCGCCCAGTGGGGTGACGAGGGCAAAGGTAAAGCCACTGACCTGCTCGGTGAGCGGGTGCAGTGGGTGGTGCGCTACCAGGGCGGCAACAACGCCGGACACACCGTGGTCCTGCCCACCGGGGAAAACTTCGCGCTGCACCTCATCCCGTCCGGGGTGCTGACCCCCGGCGTCACCAACGTCATCGGCAACGGCGTGGTGGTCGATCCCGGGGTGCTGCTCGACGAGCTCAAGGGCCTCGAGGACCGCGGCGTGGACACCTCCCGGCTGCTGATCTCCGCCGATGCGCACCTGCTGATGCCGTATCACGTGGCCATCGACAAGGTGACCGAGCGCTACCTGGGCAGCAAAAAGATCGGCACCACCGGCCGCGGCATCGGGCCCTGCTACCAGGACAAGATCGCCCGCATCGGGATCCGGGTCGCCGACGTGCTGGACCCGGATCTGTTGGCCCACAAGATCGAGGCCGCACTGGAATTCAAAAACCAGGTGCTGGTCAAGATCTACAACCGCAAGGCGCTGGAGCCCGAGCAGGTGGTCGAGGACCTGCTGGCGCAGGCCGACGGTTTCCGACACCGCATCGCCGACACCCGCCTGCTGCTGGGTGAGGCGCTGGACCGCGGCGAAACCGTGCTGCTGGAAGGCTCGCAGGGCACCCTGCTCGACGTCGACCACGGCACCTACCCGTACGTGACGTCGAGCAACCCGACTGCGGGCGGCGCGGCCGTCGGCTCCGGTATCGGCCCGACCCGGATCACCACGGTGTTGGGGATCCTCAAGGCCTACACCACCCGGGTCGGCTCCGGCCCGTTCCCCACCGAATTGTTCGACGAGCACGGCGCGTACCTGGCCAAGACCGGCGGGGAAGTCGGGGTGACCACCGGCCGGGCCCGGCGGTGCGGCTGGTTCGACGCCGTCATCGCCCGCTACGCCACCCGGGTCAACGGGATCACCGACTACTTCCTGACCAAACTCGACGTGCTGTCGTCCCTGGAAACCGTTCCGGTCTGCGTCGGCTACACCATCGACGGCAAGCGCACCGCCGAAATGCCGATGACCCAAAGCGACCTGGCCCGCGCCGAACCGGTCTACGAGGAACTGCCCGGCTGGTGGGAGGACATCTCCGGCGCCCGCGACTTCGACGACCTGCCGGCCAAGGCCCGCGACTACGTGTCCCGGCTGGAAGAGCTTGCCGGAGCGCCGGTGTCGTGCATCGGTGTCGGCCCGGGGCGCGATCAGACCATCGTGCGCCGCGATATCGTGCGCTGATGAGCACCGAACCCGAGGCGCTGGACCCCGACTACGGCAAGCACGGCGGCTTCCCGCGCTACGAGCCCGCCAAGCCCGGCCCGGGGTTCGGCCGGTTCGTGGCGGCGATGCGCCGGCTGCAGGACCTGGCGGTGTCCACCGACCCCGACGACGACACCTGGGACGACGCCGCCGGCCGCGTCGAAGAGCTGGTCAAACTGCTCGACCCGTTCCAGGCCCCGGAAGGGGTGGCCCCAGCCGGGCGGGTGCCGGCGCTACCCGGCATGGGCAGCCTGCTGTTGCCGCCGTGGCAGATCACCAAATTCGGCGCCGACGGGGTAGAGATGCGCGGCCAGTTCGGTCGCTACTACGTGGGCGGCAACATGGCCGTGCACGGCGGGGTGCTGCCGCTGCTGTTCGACCACCTGTGCGGGATGGTGGTGCACGCCACGCAACGCCCGATCAGCCGCACCGCGTTCCTCAAGGTCGACTACCGCAAGGTCACCCCGATCGACACCCCGCTGGTGGTGCGGGCGCGGGTGGACTCGGCCGAGGGCCGCAAGTCGTTCATCTCCGGTGAGCTGGTCGACGGCGACGACAACCTGCTTGCCGAGGTGCACGCGCTGATGGTGCAGCTGCTGCCCGGCCAGCCGTAACTCCGTTCGGGCCGAGTGTGGGGTTGTCCCACGCGTTTCGGCGAGCCGCGTGCCCCAAGTCCACACTCGGCGCCGGTCAGCCGCTGAACTTTTTGATGGCCTCGGCGCTGACCGGGGTGAAGAAGTTGACCAGGTTGCCGTCCGGATCGCGGAACAAGATCGACCGGTTGCCCCAGGGCATCGTGGTGGGCGGCTGAACCCAGTCGGCGACCAGTGGGGCGAGCCGCTGGTACTCGGCGTCGACGTCGTCGACCTTGAATTCGATGATCAGGCTGCGGTTGTCGGCGGGACGCGCGGAGTCCTCGCCGAACAACTGGGTGGTCTGGGTGTGCCCGATCGCCAGGGTGAACGACGGCATCGGCAGTTCGGCGAACAGCGGCGTGTAGCGCACCGCCGCCACGCCGGTGATCCGCTCATAGAACTGGACAGTGCGCTCCAGGTCGTCGGTGATCATGCGTACGGAGACAAGGTTCACGACTGCCGGTCCTTCCGTCGGTTAGCGCAACGCTACGCTACAGTAGCGTAGCGTTATGGCATGATCAACCCATGGCGTCGACCCCCGATGCACGTGTGCTGCGCTCGCGGAACCGGGTGCTGCTCAGCGCGTTCGAGCTGCTGAGCGAAAGCGGGCTCGGGGGCTTCAGCGTCGACGAAGTGGCCCGCCGCTCCGGCGTCGCCAAGACCACGATCTACCGGCACTGGCCGTCGCGGGAGGCGCTCGTGCTCGACGCCGCCGCCCGGATCAGCGCCGAACAAGACGTCCCGGACACCGGCTCGCTGCGGGACGACCTCACCACGTACCTGTGTCACCTGGGGCACCTGCTGACCACGGCGCGATGGTCCTCGGTCGTGCCGTCGCTCGTCGACGTCGCCGAACGCGAGCCCGACTTCGCCGCCATCCACGGCAAGGTGCAGCGCGGGCACGCCGCACCGGTGCGCCAACTGCTGGAACGCGCGGTCGACCGCGGCCAGATTCCCGCGACCGCCGACCTCGCGCGGATCATTTCGGCGTTGATCGGGCCGCTGTACTACCGGCGCTGGTTTTCCCGCGAACCGATCGACGACGGGTTCGTCGCGGCGGTCGT
This sequence comes from Mycobacterium talmoniae, assembly GCA_002967005.1. Taxonomy (GTDB): domain Bacteria; phylum Actinomycetota; class Actinomycetes; order Mycobacteriales; family Mycobacteriaceae; genus Mycobacterium; species Mycobacterium talmoniae. The sequence goes on along the minus strand of PPEA01000513.1, from coordinate 388 downwards.
CCGCACCGTGATCAGCGGCGAGTGCTAGCTCGCCGAGTGTGGGGTTGTTCCACGCGTTTCGGCGCGGGGCGGGCCCTAACTCCACACTCGGCGGCCGCTAATCCAGGTTGAGGGTGGCCTCTTCGAGGTCCAAGCCGTGCAGCGCCGCCCGCAGCACCTGGTCGTCGATGTGTCCGCGGTCGCGTTCGGCGATGAACGCCTCCCGCTCGGCGTCCAGCATCGCCAGCCGCAGCCGGCGAAACGTCGCCGACGGGGTGTCCTCGACGTCGGTTTCGTCGCGGCGCAGCCGTTCCCGGGCGGCGTTGCGGCGACGGGCGTTCCAGCCCCGCAGCACCTCGGCGGCGCGCTCGTTCACCGGGGACGCATCGGTCGTCGCGAGCACCTCATC
>PPEA01000512.1 GCA_002967005.1 Mycobacterium talmoniae | reverse complement strand
GGTGGCCGCGGGTTCGCGCGCCCGGATCCGGGGTGACACCAGGCGCGGCAGGTAGGCGAACAACACCACCCAGCCGATCCGGACCGCCAACACGGTGCCGAACACCGCCGCCGACGCCACCACCAACGTGGCGGCGGCGATGCCGCGCAGGTTGTGCACCACGCTCGGCAGCTGCAGGCCGATCAGCAGGAAGGCGAACGACTCCAGCACCAGCTGCACCGCCCGCCACACCGCCTGGTCCTGCAGCCGGGTGGCGTAGTGCGCCCGGGTGAACCGCTGGCCCAGGATCAGCGCGGCCACCACCACCGCGAGCACCCCGGAGCCGTGGATCTCCTCGGCCACCAGGTAGATGACGAACGGCGCGACCAGCCCGATCGCGCTTTCCACCAGCGGATCGTCCAGCCGCGACCGGATGTAGACGATGACCATGCCCAACGCCGCGCCGACCGCCACACCCCCCGACCGCCGCCAACGCAAGGTGGCCAGCCCGTGCCGCCAGCTGACCGCGGTGCCGATCGCCGCACCCAGCGCCACCTTGTAGGCGGTGAGCGCGGTGGCGTCGTTGAGCAGGCTTTCGCCGCCGAGCAGCGTCATGATCCGCCGGGGCAGCCCGACCCGGCGCCCCACCGCGGTGGCCGACACCGCGTCGGGCGGCGCCACGATCGCGCCGAGCGTCAGTCCCGCGGCCAGGGTCAGCTCGGGCACGGTGTGGTAAGCCACCACGCCGACCGCCACGGTGGTCGCCAACGGCAGCCCGATCGCCAGCAGGCTGATGGAGCGCACGTTGCGGCGCATGTTGAGGTAGGAGCTCTCCAGGCCCGCCGACCACAGCAGCGGCGGCAGGATCACGAACAACACCAGGTCGGCGCGCAGGGTGATCTCGGGGACCACCGGAATCAGCCCCACCGCCAGCCCGGCGACCACCAGCACCAGCGGCGCGGACACGTTGTGCCGGCGGGCCAGCGCGGCCAGCAACACCGCCGCCACCAGCGGGGCCAACAGGGTGGGATTCACGTGCTCCGACCTCCGTTCGTCACCATCGGCCCGATCGCACTTATCCTTGAGCAGCATGCAGCATCGCCTGCGCGCGGGCGCAGCGCGATGAACGAAGGTGAGGATGAGCCAGTGGTTGAGGGCCGGACCGACCAGCCGGAGTCTCACGGACGGCACGAGCAGAGCGCGGCCGAGGACGCCCCAGCCCCTGCCGAGCCGGCCCCGGTGACCGAGGCCATTCCGGCCGCCGATCATCCCCGGTCGACCGAGGCCATCGCGACCGCCGACCACCCGCCGGTGACCGAGGCCATCCCGGCCGCCAAAAAACCGTCGACCGCCGAAGATCCGCCGACCGATCCCGAACGCGCCCGTCGCACCCGAGTGATGCTGCTCGGTTCCGGGGATCTGGGCCGCGAATTGGTGCTGGCCTTTCAGCGACTGGGTGTCGAGGTGGTCGCCGCCGACCGATTCGCCAACGCGCCGCTGCACGGCATCGCCGACCAGTCGGTGGTGGTCAAGCTGACCGACACCGACGAATTGGCCGCCACCATCGGCTGGCTGCAGCCGCGGTTCGTGGTGACCGCCACCGACCTGGTGGCCGCCGACGCATTGACCGCCGCCAGCGAAACCGGGTTCACCCAGGTGGTGCCCAGCGTCCGCGGCGCCCGGCTCACCACCGACCGGGAGGGGATGCGACGGCTGGCCGCCGACGAACTCGGCCTGCCCACCGCGCCGTTCTGGTTCGCCGGCTCGGTGGAGGAGCTGCGGGCGGTGGCCGAGCACGCCGGCTTCCCGATGGTGGTCAAACCCGTGGCGGCCTCGCACGGGGAGGGCGAGTCGGTGATGGTGCGCCCCGAGGACGTCGAGCCGGCCTGGCAGCGGGCGGTGTCCGCCGGTGACCGGGTCGCTCACAGCCGGGTGATGGCCGAGACGGTGGTGGAGGTCGACTACGAGGTCACCCTGCTCACCGTGCGCAGCGAGGGGCCCGACGGGCCGACGCTGGACTTCTGTGCGCCGATCGGGCACCGGCGCATCGACGGCGGCGACGGTGAGCTGGTCGTGGAGTCGTGGCAGCCGCAGCCGATGAGCACCGCCGCCCTGGATGCCGCCAAGTCGATTGCCGCCCGGATCGTTAAGGCGCTCGGCGGCCACGGCGTGTTCGGGGTGGAGCTGCTGATCCACGGCGACGAGGTGTACTTCTCCGACGTCGCCGTGCGGCCCTATGACACCGCGCTGCTGACCCAGCGCACCCAGCGGCTTTCGGCGTTCGAGCTGCAGGCGCGGGCGATCCTCGGCCTGACCACCGACACCATCATGATTTCGCCGGGCGCCGCCCGGGTGATCTACTCCGGCCGTGAGGCGGTGGACGCCGCGGCCGACACCAAGCTGGTCACCGGCGCGCTGGCCGAGGCGCTGGCGGTTCCCGAAGCCGATGTCGTGGTCTTCGGGCACCACGAGGGGTATCCGCGGCGCCGGCTGGGTGTGGCCATCGCCACCGCCTCCGACGCGCTGATCGCGCGGGAGCGGGCCGGTCACGCGGCGGCCGCGCTGCGCAAGCTGTGGGGCGCTTAGCGTCGACGTGCGTTAATCCGCTGTGCAGCGCCGACGCCACCCGTGCCCGCGGCTTTTGGTGCCGGGCGCCGCGGCTACGGTGTAGATGTTCAGTGCCCCTTGTTCCGATAGCGCGAGGTTCCAGTTGTCCGTTCCTGATAGCCCGGCGGTCGGGCCTTCCTACGCAGGAGATATCACGCCGCAGCAGGCCTGGGAGTTGCTCAGCGACAACCCGGAGGCGGTGCTGGTCGACGTGCGCACCGAAGCCGAGTGGCGCTTCGTCGGGGTGCCCGATCTGTCCGGGCTGGGCCGCGAGGTGATCTACATCGAGTGGAACCGCACCGACGGGCAGCGCAACGAGGACTTCGTCACCGATCTGCTCGCCGCCGGAGTCACCCCCGGGCCGCGGCCGGTGGTCTTTTTGTGCCGGTCCGGGAACCGCTCGATCGGCGCCGCGGTGGCCGCCACCGCCGCGGGCATCGCCCCGTCCTACAACGTGCTCGACGGCTTTGAGGGCAACCTCGACGAACACGGACACCGCGGCGGCACCGGCTGGCGCGCGGTCGGGCTGCCCTGGACGCAGTCATGAGCGAGCAGCCTTCGGTCCGCCGGCCGGACCCGCTGCCCGACGGCGTCAGCCAGGCCACCATCGGGGTGCGCGGCGGGGTGCTGCGCTCGCAGTTCGCCGAGACCTCCGAGGCGATGTTTTTGACCTCGGGCTATGTGTATGAGTCCGCCGAGGCCGCCGAGCAGGCGTTCACCGGCGAGGTGGACCGCTTTGTGTACTCGCGCTACGGCAATCCGACGATCACCATGTTCGAGGAGCGGCTGCGGCTGATCGAAGGCGCGCCGGCGGCGTTCGCCACCGCCAGCGGAATGGCGGCGGTGTTCACCGCGCTGGGCGCGCTGCTGGGCGCCGGTGACCGGCTGGTCGCCGCGCGCAGCCTGTTCGGGTCGTGTTTCGTGGTGTGCAACGAGATCCTGCCGCGCTGGGGGGTCGAAACCGTCTTCGTCGACGGCGACGACCTGTCCCAGTGGGAGCAGGCACTGTCGGTGCCCACCCAGGCGGTGTTCTTCGAAACACCATCCAACCCCATGCAATCGTTGGTGGACATCGCCGCGGTCACCGAGCTGGCCCATGCCGCCGGGGCAAAAGTGGTGCTGGACAACGTTTTTGCAACGCCACTATTGCAGCAGGGCTTCCCGCTCGGGGTCGACGTGGTGGTGTACTCCGGCACCAAACACCTCGACGGGCAGGGCCGGGTGCTGGGCGGGGCGATCCTGGGCGACCAGGAGTACATCGACGGGCCGGTGCAGAAGTTGATGCGCCACACCGGCCCGGCGATCAGCGCGTTCAACGCCTGGCTGTTGCTCAAAGGCTTGGAAACCCTGGCGATTCGGGTTCAGCACAGCAACTCCGCGGCGCTGCGGATCGCCGAGTTCCTGGAACGCCACCCCGACGTGCGGTGGGTGCGCTACCCGTTCCTGCCGTCGCATCCGCAGTACGACCTGGCCCAGCGGCAGATGTCCGGTGGCGGCACCGTCATCACCTTCGAGCTCGACGCGCCCGAACACGCCGCCAAGCAGCGGGCATTCGAGTTGCTGAACAAGCTGCAGTTGATCAACATCTCCAACAATCTCGGCGACGCGAAGTCGTTGATCACCCATCCGGCGACCACCACCCACCGGGCGATGGGCCCGGAGGGGCGCGCCGCGATCGGGCTGGGGGACGGCGTGGTGCGTATCTCGGTGGGGTTGGAAAGCACCGATGACCTGATCGCCGACCTGGATCAAGCGCTGGGTTAGCGCCGGCGGGTAACCGCTAACCGCCCGGCCCCGCGCGAGCGTGAAGTTGGTACACGCCACAGTCGAAATAGCGTGCATGAACCCCACACTCGGCGCAACGGGCGGCTCAGGGAATCGGCGGCACGCCCGGCTCGGGTGCCGGGGCGGGCTGACCGTTCGAGTCCGCGTATTGAATGCCCTGATTGACTTGATCAATCGCCTGCTGCACCAGGTTGATCGCCTGCTCGCGATGCCCGCCCTTGTCGGGTTCGGCCTGCTGCAGCTCGGACAGGCCTTGATTCAGGTGGTCTCTGGCGCTGACCATATGTTCCTGAATCGCATACGCCGTGCCGGCGCCGATCAAGCTGAAACTGGTGGCCGTGAGGGCCCCGGCAACCGCCAACCGGAACTTGGAGACCTGCATAACGCCGTCCTTTCGGGAGGGTAAATTTGAAGGCGCTCTGGCCAACTGAGGGCGGAGCTTAGCGGCCCGCGTCGCGCGCCGGGGGCAAATGCCACCCAATGGCCGATGTCGCCCGCGTGCCCGTCACTTCGCGCGGCTAGGGGTAGGTGACCGCTAATCGGCCCGCACCGAGTGTGCACTGAGGGCGGAGATTCCGCGAAAATAGCGCCCTGGATGCACACTCGACGCCGTGATTGCACACTCGGCCCGAGTTGGCTCTATTGGGTGTGCCCTCACGGTTCACACGTGCATCACCAGTCTCTGGCTGGAGGGATAGTGCGTTGTCGAATTGGATATCGTCGCTGATAGCAACCCGTTGTTGTGCCCGTTTCGCTGTCCGAGGCGGCCACCCAGCACGCGTCGCGGAACCCACCGATCGGGCGACCGCGACTGGTGGTATCACATACGACATCCGATTCCGTAACCATGTCATGGTCGAGAGACGGTGCTGGTGTGACCGGTGTGGCTGTCCGCCACGTGTCGCAACAAATGCGATCGGTCATCGTGAGGGGTGTTGCACCACAATCTATTTCAGCTTTGAGCCAAGTCAGGTTCTAGGCGCCGCTCGAAAGGCGTGTATTAACGCAACAACTCGGCACGGGAAGCGCGTGGGAAGGGCCGCGAAACGGGCGAGCTTAGCCGGCTTCTTGCTCGGCGTGTTCGGCTTGTTCGGCCGCGGCCAGCGCCCCGCGCTGCTGTTCGGCGACCCGGTTCATCGCCAACCGGGCGTAGACCATTTGGCTGGTGATGGCCATCTGCCCCCGCCCGCGACCTAGAAACGTGATGAACCAGGCGATGATGGTGGTGATGCGGTTTTTGTGCCCGATCAGGTAGTACAGGTGCAGCACCAGCCAGGCGAACCAGGCCAGCAGACCGCCGAACTCGAGTTTGCCGACCTGCGCGACGGCGTCGAACCGCGACACCGTCGCCATGCTGCCCTTGTTGAAGTAGTGAAACGGCGCCCGCTGGGTGGGGTCGTCGTGGCCTTTCAAAGCGCGTTTGATCACCTTCGTGGCGTAGGTGGCGCCCTGGATGGCGCCCTGGGCCATCCCCGGCACGTCGGGCACGCTCATCAGGTCGCCGACGACGAACACGTGCGGGTGGCCCTTGACGGTGAGGTCGGGCTGCACCAACACCCGCCCCGCCCGGTCCACCTCGGTGCCCTCGGCCTGCTCGGCGATCATCTTGCCCAGTGGGCTGGCTTGCACCCCGGCCGCCCACACCTTGCAGGCGCATTGGATGCGGTGCTCGCTGCCGTCCTTTTCCTTGATGGTGATGCCCTGGTAGTCGACGGCGGTCACCATCGCGTTGAGCCGGACCTCCACGCCCAGCTTCTCCAGCCGGCGCTGCGCCTTGAGGCCGAGCTTCTCGCCCATCGGTGGCAGCACCGCCGGCGCGGCGTCGAGCAGGATCACCCGGCAGTCCCGCGGTTCGATGGTGCGAAACGCCCCGGCCAGCGTGCGCTCGGCGAGTTCGGCGATCTGCCCGGCCAATTCGACTCCGGTCGGCCCGGCGCCGACCACCACGAAGGTCAGTCGGCGTTCCCGCTCGGCGTGGTCGGTGGCGACCTCGGCGGCCTCGAACGCGCCCAGGATGCGGCCGCGTAATTCTAGGGCGTCGTCGATGGTTTTCATGCCCGGCGCGTAGGTGGCGAACTGGTCGTTGCCGAAGTAGGACTGCTGGGCGCCGGCGGCCACGATCAGGCTGTCGAACGGGGTGACGGTGCGCATGTCGATCAGCTTCGACGTCACCGTGCCCGCGGTCAGGTCGATGTCTTCCACCTCGCCGAGCAGCACCCGGGTGTTCTTCTGCTTCCGCAGAATCAGCCGGGTGGCCGGGGCGATCTCACCTTCGGACAAGATCCCGGTGGCCACCTGATACAGCAACGGCTGAAACAAGTGGCTGGTGGTCTTGGAGATGACGGTAACGTCGGCGTCGGCGCGCTTCAAAGCCTTGGCCGCGGTCAACCCCCCAAACCCCGACCCAATAATCACCACGCGATGACGTTGCGGCACAACCGAAGGCGTGCTCATAGTGCTCCTTCACTGTCAGCGGTACTGCTCCAGGCGGCTGGTGAGCCCAGGAAGATCCTGCCCCTACAGCGTCGCATCCCCCTCCGATCTATAGCAGAACCGCCACCTCATTGGCCAGGCCCGACCGCCTGCGCGGCACCGGAGCCGGAGCCATTGCCCACACTGGGTGCGCGTGTCGACCCGGACCGCCGCGGGGCACTCGACTTCGGTTGGGCGGCAAGACTTTCACCACCGAGCCGACTCCACGGCCGGGCGTGGGCTTCGGTCATCTCCAACGCCTTGGTGGTGTACACCCGATACCCCAGATGCGGCTTATACCCGTGGATTTCGGGGGTATCCAGGCTGCGGATGAACGACAGAATCTGCTGGCTGAACACCTGCCCGGGAACCAGCACCGGAAAGCCCGGCGGATACGGGGTGACAAACGTCGCCGACACCACCTGCTCACCGGATTCGATGCGGTCCTCGACCTCCTCGGAACTCAAGTATTCGCACAGGCTGTCGTCGTAGCCGAGGTAGAACGCGCGGCGCACATCGCCGTCGGGGGTGGAGGCGCCGTCCCCATCTTTCTCCAAAAACGCCGGGTGGAAGCCGCTGAAATCGGGCAGCGGCGCCGACGGGTTGGTCAGCCGCTGCACCGCCCGCTCGTGTCGGGCGCGTTCGTTGAGCCCCATGTCGGTGATCCGGTCGTCGAGCTCGTGGGCGAACTTGACCAGCACCTCCACCAGATAGGCCACCGAGCTGCGGGTGGTGCCGATGTTGGTCATGAACAGCACGGTGTTGCGGGAGGTTTTGTTGATCTGCACGCCGTAGCGGTCCATCAGCTCGGCGCGTTTGAAGGTGTCGCCGTCGATCCCGGTGGGCCCCACGTACAGGGTGATGCGGCTGGGGTCCATCACGAACTCGTCGTGCTCCCAGGCGGTGGCCATATTGCGCAGCCCGCTGCGCAGCGGCTGGTCGATCGCCGACGGGCGGAAGCGATCCGGGATCATCTCCGCCGTCGACAGGCAGTGCATGTAGCGGCTCAGCAGCGGATGGTTGTCGATCGCGTCGCGCAGTTGCATGGCGTTTTCGACCTGCTTTTGCACCAGCTCCACCCCTTCCAGGTCGGCTTGCCGGCGGCCGACGTCCAGCGAGGCCAACACCTGATAGTTGGGGGAGGTGGAGGTATGCGCCATGTAGGCCTCGTGGAAGGTCTCCTGCACCTTCTGGTCGAAGTCCTGGTCGAAGACGTGGATCATCGACCCCTGCCGCAGCGACGTCAACGTCTTGTGGGTGGATTGGGTGGCGTAGACCCGCACCCGGGCCCGCGCCGGGTCGGGCATCAGCCGCGTCTCCAGCAGCGTCGACCCAGAAGCGCCGGCCATCTTCGCGGCGTAGGCCTCGTAGCCCTGCCGGTACTCCGGGGACCGCAGCCGTTCCCGCAGCGCCCGCGCCGAATACATGGCGGTGCGGGTGCGGTAGATGTGGTGGAACCGGGCGAAGGCGAACCAGGCCTCGTCCCACAGGAACGCCAGGTCGGGTTTGATCGCCAGGCATTCCTCCATCACCCGCTGCACGTCGTAGACGATGCCGTCGAAGGTGCAGTTGGTCAGCATCAACAGCTTGACCCGCTCCAGCTTGCCGGCGTCGCGCAGCGCCAGCAGCCGGGACTTGATCTCGTGCAGCGGGACCCCGCCGTACATCGAATACTGGTTGAGCGGATACGCATCCAGGTAGGTGACCTGGGCGCCGGCCATCATCAGCCCATAGTGGTGGGACTGGTGGCAGTTGCGGTCGACCAGCACGATGTCGCCGGGCGCGATCAGCGCCTGCGCGACGATCTTGTTGGCGGTGGAGGTGCCGTTGGTGACGAAGTAGGTCTGCCGCGACCCGAAGGTGCGCGACGCCAGCTCCTGCGCGTCGCGCAGCGGCCCGGTGGGCTCCAGCAGCGAGTCCAGGCCGCCGCAGGTGGCCGAGGTTTCGGCCAAAAACACTTCCAGCCCGTAGAACCGGACCATGTCGTTGATCCAGTGCGAGTTGACGATCGACTTGCCCTGCGAGATCGGCAGCGCGTGGAACACCCCGGTCGGGCGGTGACTGTATTCGCGCAGCGCGGAGAAGAACGGCGTCCGGTACCGGGCGGCGACCCCGTCGAGCAGGCACAGGTGCAGGTCCAGCGAACCCTCCCCGGCGTGGAAGACTCGGCGGAAGTGTTGCCCGAGCCGGCCGGCGACGTCCTCCACCTCGATCTCGGTCATCAGGTACAGGTCCAGCTCGGGGCGGGTCTCGGCCAGCGACCGGGCCAGGATCTGGGCGCGTTCCTCGGGGGAGTGGTCGGCCAGATCCTCGGCGACGTGCGCGTCGACGAACTCGGCCAGCGCCGACAGGTCCCGCCGCGAACGGTGCGAGAACCGCCGCCGGATCACGCAGGCCTGCAGGTTCACGTTCAACCGGGCCGCGATCACCGCCTCGTCGCCGCTGCCGACCACGACCAGTTCGTAGATGAACTGGTCGTCGGGCCGCCGCCAGCTGCGCACCTCCTCGCGCAGCTCCCGTTCCTGCGCCTCGGTCATCGTCTCGACGACCAGCACCTCGAAATACGGGCGGGCGGAGCGCTCCGGCCGCAGCACCACGCTGGCCTCGGCCTCCTCCTCGGTGTCGATGAGGGAGGCCAGGCTGCCGCTGCGGTAGGACTCGGTGACCAGCGCCCGGTTGATCCGGGCCACCGTGCGGGCGAACTTGCCGTAGCTGCCGGTGGCGAACAGCCGTTGGGTCTGGCCGAACACCGCGGTGCCCGGAAACGCCCAATAACGCTCATAGGGGCGCAGCTGCGCCACCAGGCCGTCGACGGTGTCGATCAGCGGTTGGATATCGCGGCCATGCCCGGCGGCATTGGCCAGCCGCTCGCTGGCCTCCTCCAGCCGGCACCAGGCGTCGGCCCGGAACTGCCAAACACTGTTGTACGCCCGCGGATTCACCTCAGCCATGACAGCCTCCCCTGACTCGGCTATGGGCCCAGGCTAGGCCGATATCCCAGTTCAGGAATGGTTTTGGCCAAGCCCGCCGGATGCGCGCCAGGTTGACGGAGACGTTGATTTAGGCGGTGCCGCGAACCAGCGGCAGGACTCAGTCCTGGTGTTCGATGACGCCCTGCGCGTGCTGGGCCCGCTCCTCGTAGGCCTGGCGGGCGGTGTTGTCGAAGTCTAGGAAGATCCGGTCCAGGCCGAGGCGCTTGTTCATCCAGCGCCGCCCGCGCGGCCCCAGCATCGAGGCCAGCGCGGCGGTGAACCGGATCGGGCCCGGCACCGACACGTGCGTTTTGGGTTTGTCCAGGGCCTTGACGATGGCCGCGGCGATCTGTTCGGGTTCCACCGGTTTGCTGGCCGCCGTGGTTTTGGTGCCGGAGATCAGCTCGGTGTTGGTGAACGGCGGCATCACCACGGTGACGTCGACGCCGTGCGGGGCGAACTCGTCGGCCAACGCGGTGGACAGCCCGACGACCGCGAACTTGGCGCCCACATAGACCACCTGGCCCGGCACCGGGATCATCCCGGACATCGACGCGATGTTGACGATGTGCCCGGTGCGGCGCTTGACCATGTCGGGCAGCACCAGCTGGCAGCCGTTGAGCACGCCGTAGAAGTTCACCTCGATCGCCGAGCGGATGGACTGCTGGCTCTGCTGCAAAAACGGCCCGATCGGCATCACCCCGGCGTTGTTGATCAGCACATCGACGTGGCCACCGCCGTCGGCGCGGGCCTTGTCCAGGAACGCCGCGAACGACTCGCGGTCGGTGACGTCCAGCGGGTGCCCCGACACCGGTCCCAGGCCGCTGATGTCGGCGATGGTCTTCTCCAGCACATCGAGATCGCGGTCGCCGATGACCACCCGGGCACCGCGGGCCAGCAGCGCTTTGGCGGTGGCCAACCCGATCCCGCGCGCGGCGCCGGTGATGGCGATGGTCTTACCCCTGATGTTGTCCATGCGGCCGAACTTTACACGTGTCAAATCCGGGTGGGCAGGGGTGCCGGTCCGGGGTGCCGGGGCAGGGGCCGGGTCAGCTCTGGGTTGGGATTCGACAGCCGGTCGGTGTCCTCGGACACGCGCTGGGGCCGGCGCGCGTTGTCGCCGCGCGGATGCACCACCCGCGGCCACCAGAACCAGCGTCCCAGCAGGGTCGCCAGCGACGGCATGAACAGCGCGCGCACCACCAGCGTGTCGAGCAACAGCCCGATCGCCACCGTCGACCCGAACTGGCCGAGCACCCGCAGCTCGCTGCCCAGCATGGCGGCCATGGTGGCGGCGAACACCAGACCCGCGGCCGTCACCACCCCGCCGGAGCCGCCGATCGCGCGGATATAGCCGGTCTTGAGCCCGGCGTGAATCTCCTCCTTGAACCGGGACACCAGCAGCAGGTTGTAGTCCGATCCCACCGCCAACAGGATGATCACCGACAGCACCGCGACCACCCAGTGGATATTCATCCCGAACAGGTCCTGCCAGATGAGCACCGACAGCCCGACGGACGCGGCGATCGAACTGGAGGCGGTGCCGACGATCACCAGCGCGGCCACCACGCTGCGGGTGATCAGCAGCATGATCAGGAAGATCAACGTCAGCGACGACATCACCGCGATCATCAGGTCGTACTTGGCGCCGTCGCGCATGTCCTTGAAGGTGGCGGCTTGGCCGCCCAGGAAGACCTTGGCGTTGGACAGCGACGACATCTTCAGGGCCTGCTGTGCGGCGGTGCGTTCGGCGTCGACGTGCGAGATGCCCTGCGCGCTGGCCGGGTCACCCTCGTGGGTGATGAAGAAACGCGCCGATTTGCCGTCCGGCGACAAGAACTGCCGCAGGCCGGTCTGAAAGTCGGGGTTATCGAACGCTTCCGGCGGCAGGTAGAAGAGGTCGTCGTTCTTCGAGTCGTCGAAGCTTTGCCCCATGACGATCGCCGTATTGCTCATGTTTTCCATTTGATCGATCATCGCCTGGAAGGTGCTGTGCATCGTCAGCGTCAAACCCTTGGTGGTTTTCATGCTGGCGATCGCCGGCGGCAGAATCTGCACCATTTCCCGCTGCAGGGCGTCCATGCTGTGGATGTCCATCGACATGTGCCCGAACGTCTCGTCGAGCTTGTCGATGCCGTCCAGCGCGTCGAAGATGCTGCGCAGCGACCAGCACATCGGGATGTCGAAGCAGTGCGGCTCCCAGTAGAAGTAGTTGCGCATCGGGCGCCACTGGTCATCGAAATCCGCGATGTGGTCCCGCATCTCGTCGGTGACGGCGACCATTTCGTCTGTGGTGCCGGCCATGTCATGGGTGGTGTCGGACAGTCGCTGGGTGATGTCCAGCATCTGGGTCAGGTAGTTGATCGTGACCTGCTGCTCGTCGGCCATCTTGAGCATGTCGGCCATGCGTTCCTTGAGGAAATCCATGTTCTGCATCAACAGCTGGCTTTGCATGCTGTTCTGGAACGGAATCGAGCTGTGCTGAATCGGAATCCCCAGTGGCCGGGTGATGTTCTGGATCATCGCGATGCCGTTGACGCGCATGATGTTTTTGGCCACCCGGTCCAACACCAGCATGTCGGCGGTGTTCCGCATATCGTGATCGGCCTCGACCATCAGCATGTCCGGGTTCATCCGGGCTTCGGTGAAGTGCCGGTTCGCGGCGGCATACCCGATGTTGACCGAGGCGCTCTTGGCAGGTAGTGGCGGTCGTTGTAGCCGGGCACCATGCCCGGCAGTGCGACCATGCCGATCATGACGACCACGCCGCTGGCGGCCAGCACCGGTCCCGGCCACCGGACGACGGTGGTGCCGACGCGCCGCCACAGCCGACTCTTCGACGCGCGCTTGGTCTCCAACAAGCCGAACCGGCTGCACACGGTCAGCACCGCCGGCCCCAGCGTGAGCGCGGCGGCCACCACGACCAGCATGCCGATGGAGACCGGGATGCCCATGGTCTTGAAATACGGCAGCCGGGTAAAGCTCAGGCAGTACGAGGCGCCGGCGATGGTCAGCCCGGACCCCAACACCACCGGGGTGACGCTGTGCACGGTGGTGTAGTAGGCGCTGACCCGGTCCTGGCCTTCTTGGCGTGCCTCCCGATACCGGCCGATGAGGAAGATCCCGTAGTCGGTGCCGGCGGCGATCGCCAACATGGTGAGGATGTTGGTGGCGAAGGTGGTCAGCCGCATGACGTCGTGCCACCCGAGCACCGCGATCACCCCGCGGGACACCGCCAGGTCGAGCAACGTGACGAACAGCTGCACCAGCGTGGTGACGATCGACCGGTAGACCAGCAACAACATCACGGTGATCGCGCCGAGGGTGAACAGCGTGATCTTCGCCAGGCTGGCGTTGCCGATGACGTGCATGTCGTCGGTGAGTGCGGCCGCACCGGCGACGTACGCCTTGACCCCGGGCGGCGGCGACGAGTCGGCGATGACTTTGCGGACCGCCTCGACGGATTCGTTCGCCAACGTGGTGCCTTGCTGACCGGCGAGGTTCAGCTGGACGTAGGCGGCCTTGGCGTCGCTGCTTTGCACCCCGGCCGCGGTGAGCCGGTCGCTCCAGAAGTCCTGCATGTGCTGGACGTGTTCGGGGTCTTTTTTGAGCTTGTCGATCAGCTCGTTGTAGTACTTGTGCGCGGCGTCGCCGAGTTCCTGCTGACCCTCCAGCACGATCATGATCGTGCTGTTGGAGTCGAATTCCTTGAAGTTCTTGCCGAGGCGGGCCATCGCGATCATGGACGGCGCGTCTTCGGGGGCCATCGGCGCCGAATGCAGCTCGCCGACCTCCTCCAACTGAGGGACGGCGACGTTGACGATGACGGTGAGCACCACCCAGCCGATGATGATCGGCACCGCGAACCAGCGCAGGATGTGCGCCAGCATCGGCCGTCGGGTGCGGGGATCGGTGCTGGTCGGTTGGGTCATCCGGATTTCACCAAGCAGTAGGTCTGGGCATTGCGGCCGTCGGCGTGCCGTTCGTCGCGCACCTCATCGTCGATGGTGATGCGGCAGCTGATCTGGTCGCTGTCGCCCTGCACCATGATGTTGGCGGCGACCGACGGCAGGGTGGTGCTGATCGTGTAGGACCACGGCAACACCGCGTTGTTGACCTGGTGGACGTTGGCCTCGGCGTCCCAGTAGTTCAGGCTGGCGGTGCTGCCGGCCGGGCCGAACACGTCGTAGGTGACGACCTTCGGGTTGAACTGCACGATCTCGATCCCGGCGCCGGCGTTGGCATTGAGATCTTCGGAACCGAAGATCCGGTGCAGCCGCGACACGATCAAGCCCGACACCGCGAGCACAACCACGAAGACCAGCGGGATCCACAATCGTTTGAGCACCCTGGCCACTGAACGCATTCCTCTTCGTCAGAAGCTTCGTTTAGCTAAGCATCGGGAACGTTACCGCACAGCTGCGTTCCCTGTGAAGCGACTTACCGTCACGTCTGGAACCGGCCATTAGTGGCCGTTGCCGGGGTAACGGTTACCCGGCTCGGTAGCCGCGTTCTTGCCCGGCCGGGCGAGCGGGATTTCGTTCCCCGCGTCCCTGGCCGGTGGCGGGTACCGGTCCACCGCGAGGCTGTCGGGCTGGGCCTGGTTGGTAGCTCTCCCGATACGATCCTCTGGTCGTGTGCGGGTCACACCTTCCCGTCGCCGATCCCTCTGGCCTTGGGGGCGACGCCCGATCACCGTGGCGGCTGCCAGGTATCGGGTGACGTATTCATATCGGTTGCGCCAGTGCGGGTCTCTTCGCACGCTGTGGCAGGCGGTCAGGGCCCATCACGTGGATAGCCGGTCATGCTCTTCCTCCTTTGGCGCGACTATATGCGCAACCACCGACACGCCCACACCCGCGGAAACTCCGGCCGACCGCTCTCGCACGCTAACCAACAATGACCAACCAATCCGCTCACTGTTGACTACCCGAGCAGCTGCGGGTAGTCGCCGTGCCGCCGCGGCGGCAGCAGCGAGCTCAGCAGGTAGCGGGTTTGCCGGTCGATGTAGTCCTCCAGGCAGTAGACCGCGCCGAAATGCCAGTGCTTGAGCGCCCACCCGTGAGCCAGCAGCATGATGTCGAAGACCATGAGGTCGACGTCGACGGTGGTGAAAGTGCCGTCGGCGACCCCGGTTTCGATCGCGGCGCGCAGCGGTGCGGCGGTGGCGATCTCCAGCTCCTTGATCTGGGCGCGCCCGGCCGGGCCCAGGGTGCGGCTTTCCCGGTAGGTCAGCACCACCGCGTCGAGGTTTTCGTCGACGATCTCGATGTAGCGACGGATCCCGGCCGCCAGTTGCTCGACGACGTCGTCGCCGGCGGCGTCCATCACCGGCGCCAGCTGGTCGCGGAACGCGTCCAGGATCCGCACGATGGTGGCCAGCAGCAGGTCTTCCTTGCCGGAAAAGTACTTGTAGATCAGGCCGACGCTGACGTTGGCCTCGGTGGCCAGGTCTTGCATGGACATCTGGTGAAAGCCGGTCTTGCTCATCACCGTCACCGCGGCGTCGAGCAGTTGGCGGCGCCGGGAACTGGCGCGGGCCGCGCGCACGGCGTCCTCGACCGGCAAGTCGGCGTAGTCGGGGGCCATCTACAGGCCCAGGTCCTTGGCGATGATGGTTTTCATGATCTCGTTGGTGCCGCCGTAGATGGTCTGGATGCGGGCGTCGACGAACGCCCGCGACACCGGGTACTCCCGCATGTAGCCGTAGCCGCCGTACAGCTGCAGACACCGGTCGGCGGTGCGCAGCTGCAGGTCGGTGGTCCACCATTTCAGCTTCGCCGCCCGCGCCGCGGTCAGCTTGCCGTCCAGGTGCGCGGCGATGCAGTCGTCGAGGTAGGTGCGGGCGATGTCGAGTTCGGTGGCCACCTCGGCGAGCACGAACTGGGTGTTTTGGAAGCTGGCGATCGGGGTGCCGAACGCCTGCCGTTGCTGGACGTAGTCGAGGGTTTCGGCCAGCACCCCCTCGGCGGCGGCCACCGCGCCCACCCCCAGCGACAGCCGTTCCTGCGGCAGGTTGCGCACCAGCTGGTAAAAGCCCTCGCCCTCTTCGCCGAGCAGGTTGTCGACCGGCACCCGCAGGTCGGTGAAGGTCAGCTCGCTGGTGTCCTGGGCGTGCAGCCCGATCTTTTCCAGGTTGCGGCCGCGTTCGAAGCCGGGCGTGCTGGGGTCGACGACCAGCAGCGACAGCCCGCGGTGCCGGTCGGGTCCGGTGCGCACCGCGATGACGAACAGGTCGCCGGTCTGCCCGTTGGAGATGAACGTCTTGGCGCCGTTGACGACGTAGTGGTCGCCGTCGCGGCGCGCGGTGGTGCGGATCCCGGCCAGGTCGCTGCCGGTGCCGGGTTCGGTCATCGCGATGCCCAGCACGGTGTCGCCGCTGACCACCCCGGGCAGCCAGCGTTGCTTCTGCTCGGGGGTGGTCAGATCGGTCAGATACGGTAGGACGACGTCGTTTTGCAGCGAGAACGCGATGGCTTCGGCGGCCGCCCCGACCCGCTGCAGCTCGTCGATGACGATCGCGTGGTAGCGGTAGTCGTTGACCCCCGGCCCGCCGTACTGCTCGGGCACCGGGAAGCCCAGCAGGCCAAGCTTTCCGGCCTCGGTGAACAGGGCGCGGTCCCAGCAGCCGCCGTGTTCGGCGTTCTCGTGGGCGGGAACCACGGTGCGCTGCACGAAATCGTGGACCACCTGACGGAATTGGTGGTGCTCGGCGGTGTAGGTGAGGGCACTCATCGGAAGGCGCCCAAACCGGTGAAGGCCTGACCTAAAACCAGCTGGTGCATCTCCGGGGTGCCCTCGTAGGTCAGCACCGACTCCAGGTTGACCATGTGCCGGATCACCGGATACTCCAGCGATATTCCGTTGCCGCCCAGAATGGTTCGCGCGGTGCGACAGATTTCCAGCGCTTCGCGGGTGTTGTTGAGCTTGCCGAAGCTGACCTGCTCGGGGCGCAGCCCGACGCTGTCTTTGAGCCGACCCAAATGCAGCGAGAGCAGCTGCCCCTTGTGCAGTTCGACGGCCATGTCGACGAGTTTGGCCTGGGTCAGCTGGAAGCCGGCGATCGGCCGGCCGAACTGGGTGCGCTCGGCGGCGTAGTCCCGGGCGGCCTGCCAGGCCGACCCGGCGGCGCCCATCGCGCCCCAGATGATGCC
>PPEA01000511.1 GCA_002967005.1 Mycobacterium talmoniae | reverse complement strand
AGCGAAACCCCGCCCCGGACCGCGTCGCCGGCACCCGGTGAAGCTTCCGAACGCGAAATCGAGTCGTGGCTCGGCGAGCTGCGCGGTGGGGCCGGCGAACGCCGCGGCTCGGGCAGCGGCGAGACCCCCGCCGAGTCGCTCGAGACCACCGCCTTCCGGCAGCCGGAGGGCGATGACCCCGACATCGCCACCGAGAAGTTCAGCGCGCCCGGGCAGCCGGGGAACGGCAGCGGCAAACCGCGCCCGCGGCGCGGCGGCGGAGTCAGCGCCCAGGATCTGTTGCGCCGCGAGGGCCGCTTCTAAGGTTTGGTTTCGGCGCCGACGCTGTCCGGTTCGGCGTGGATGATCGCCGGCGCCTCGTCCTCGTCGGCTTCGGAGAAGTCCGGTGCGATCAGCACCCGCACCGCCCGGTCGGCGAACGCGATCGTCGGCACCGCCAGCAGCGCACCGACAATGCCGGCGAGCACGCCCCCGGTCGAGATGCCCAGCACCACCGCGAGCGGATGGATCGACACCGCGCGGCCCATCACCAGCGGCTGCAACACATGCGCTTCCAGCTGGTTGACGCCGATGATCACCCCCAGCGTGATCAACGCGTAAATCCAGCCCTTGGCGATCAACGCCACGATCACCGCCAAGAACCCGCTGACCACCGCACCGACCAGCGGAATGAAGGCGCCCAGGAACACCAGCGAGGCCAGCGGCAACGCCAGCGGCACACTCAGGATCGCCAGGCCGGTGCCGACGCCGGCGGCGTCGACCAGCGCCACCAGGAACGTGGCCCGCACGTAGCCGATCAAGGACTGGAAGCCGGCGATACCCGCGGCGTGCACCCGGCCCCGGACCTGGCTCGGGAAGATCTTGACCAGGAACTGCCAGATGTTGCGGCCGCCGTACAGGAAGAAGATGACCGTGAACAGCACCACGAATGCGCCGGTGATGATCTCGGTGATCGTCGCGGCCGTCGACAACGCGCCGTGGGTCAGCTTGGCCTGATTACGCTGCAGCATCTCGGTGACGGTGTTGCCGATGTTGTTGACTTGGTCCCGGCTCAGATGCAGCGGGCCTTCAACCAGCCACTTGCGCGACGAGTTGATCAACTGCGTCACCTGCTCAACCAGCGCCGGCAGGCCCTCGATGAACTGGCTGACGACAAAGGCCAGCACCCCGGCGATGATCGCGAGCCCGCTCAGCATCAGCAAAAACACCGCCAGGCCGCGGTTCACCCGGTGCCGGTCCAGCCAGTCCACCCCGGGCAGCAGCAACGCCGACAGCATCAGCGCCAGCGCCACCGGAACGAAGATCACCTCGAGTCGTTTGACCAGCCAGCCCACCGCCACCGCGGTGGCCAGCAGGATCAGCAGGCGCCACGACCAGGCAGCGGCCTTGCGGACCAACGGGTGAACGGCGGCGTCCTCAGGGGCGGGCATGCCGGTAGCGTAACCGCCACTTCCGTTACCCAACCGCCCAATATCGGTACTCAACCGAGACAGCGCTGCGTCACCGCATGCCCCTGTCCGCGGGGGCCGCGCGGCTACCCTAAACGGCGTGTCGCACGACGCGCCGGCTAACAGCGCCCGCCAGCAGACGGGTGCTGTCCGCGGCCGGTACTGGTGGGTGCGCTGGGTGGTCCTCGGCGTGGTGGCGATCGTGCTCGCCGTCGAGGTCGCCTTGGTGTGGGACCAGCTGGCCAAGGCGTGGCAAAGCCTGTACGCCGCCAAGTGGTGGTGGCTGGTGGCCGCGGCGCTGGCCGCGGGCGCGTCGATGCACAGCTTCGCCCAGATCCAGCGCACCCTGCTGCGCTCGGCGGGGGTGCGGGTCAAACAATGGCGATCCGAAGCCGCCTTCTACGCGGCCAATTCGCTGTCCACCACCCTGCCCGGCGGGCCGGTGCTGTCGGCCACCTTCTTGTACCGCCAGCAGCGGCTGTGGGGGGCCTCGCCGATGGTGGCGTCTTGGCAGCTGGTGATGTCGGGGGTGCTGCAGGCGGTGGGGCTGGCGGTGCTCGGGTTGGGCGGCGCCTTTTTCCTCGGCGCCAAGAACAACCCGTTCTCGCTGCTGTTCACCCTGGGCGGCTTCGTTGCCCTGCTGCTGTTGGCGCAGGCGGTCGCGTCGCGGCCGGAACTGATCGACGGGATCGGGGTGCGGGTGCTGTCCTGGGTCAACTCGATCCGCGACAAACCGGCCAACACCGGCCTGGCGAAGTGGCGCGAGATGCTCAACCAGCTGGAGTCGGTGAGCCTGGGCCGCCGGGACCTGGGGGTGGCGTTCGGCTGGTCGCTGTTCAACTGGGTCGCCGACGTGGCCTGCCTGGCGTTCGCGGCCTACGCCGCCGGCGATCACGCCTCGGTGGCCGGGTTGACCGTCGCTTACGCCGCCGCCCGCGCGGTGGGCACCATCCCGCTGATGCCCGGTGGTCTGCTGGTGGTCGAGGCGGTGCTGGTGCCGGGTCTGGTGTCCAGCGGCATGTCGTGGCCCGACGCCATCTCGGCGATGTTGATCTACCGGCTGGTCAGCTGGTTGTTCATCGCCGCCATCGGCTGGGTGGTGTTTTTCTTCATGTTCCGCACCGAAAGTGAGGTCGATCCGGACGCCGAGATCGACTCGGCCGACGCCGCGCCACCGCCCGACGGACCCGAAGAGCGGAGGCAACCGTGAGCGCCCGACCCGCGTGGCTGGCGCTGGCCGCCGACATCGACGCCGAGGTCGCGATCGCTTTGGATCCCGACGCCGACCGGTGCGCGGTCGGCATCCCCACGCCAGCGGGCTGGCGGATGCTCTCCGGCGACGAAACCGGTTGGCTGCTGGGCGATTACCTGCTGTCGCAAGTCGACACGCCGGCGGCCAGCGTGGTGGCGTCCACAGTGGTGTCGTCGCGGATGCTGGCCGCGATCGCCGCGCACCGCGGCGCCCGGCACGTGGAAACCCTGACCGGGTTCAAATGGCTGGCGCGCGCCGACGCCGACCTGCCCGACGCCACCCTGCTCTACGCCTACGAGGAGGCGATCGGGCACTGCGTCGACCCGGCCGCCGTGCGCGACAAGGACGGGATCAGCGCGGCGGTGCTGGTCTGCGACCTGGTGGCGACACTGCGCGAGCGGGGCCGCACGGTGCCCGACGCGCTGGACGAGCTGGCCCGCCACCACGGCGTGCATGTCGGTGCGGCGGTGTCGCGGCGGGTCGCCGACATCGAGGAGGCAGCCGCGCTGATGACCCGGCTGCGGGCCGACCCGCCCGCGCAGCTGGCCGGCTGCCCGCGACCGCCACCGATCTGCTGGACCGGCGCGACGGACCCAGCACCGATGCGCTGGTGTTCACCGCCGAGGACGCCGACACGTCGGCTCGGGTGGTGGTGCGGCCGTCCGGTACCGAGCCGAAACTCAAGTGCTACATCGAGGTTCGGGTAGCCGGCGACCTGCAAGCTGCCCGCAAAACCGCGGGGCAGCGGTGCGAGACCATCGTGAACGCGGTGCAGGGCTGGTAACAATGAGCCAGCACGCCAAACCCGAATCGCTCCGCAACGTCGTGGTGTTCGTGTTGCAGATGCTGTTCATCAGCACGGTGGTGATGGGTGAAATCCTGGGCGGGTTCGCCATGTTCGCCATCAGCGTCGACCATCTGCACTCGCCGCCGCCGGTCGCCTGCCACCACACCGTCATGGCCGCCGACGACGGCTGCGTCTTCACCGGTTCCGGCAAAACCCACACCGAACGGCTGCTGCCGCACGCATTCGCCGACCGCACACCGCCGACGGTCCGGGGCGGTGCGGTGCACGACCTCCCTTCGGTGGCGGCATATCGGCACCAAATGCGGGTATGGGGAACGATCTTCGGTCCGCTGCTGTTCGCGTTGGGGGTCTTCTCGGCGGTCGCCTTCACCCGCGCGAGGCGGCACGCCGACAACCCTGTTCGTGCCTACTTAGCTCAGCGCGGGCCGAACTGGCGGTCGCCGGCGTCGCCCAGGCCGGGCACGATGTAGGCGTCCTCGTTGAGCCGTTCGTCGACGGCCGCGGTGAACAGCCGCACCCCCGGGGCGGTTTTCTCCAGGGCGGCAAGACCTTCCGGGGCGACCACCACGCACAGCACGGTGATGTCGGTGGCGCCGCGGTCAACCAGCACGCCCAGGGTGTGCGTCATCGAGCCGCCGGTGGCCAGCATCGGGTCGAGCACCATCACCGGCTGGCCGGTCAGGTCGGTGGGCAGCGACGCCAGGTACGGCACCGGCAGATGGGTGTCCTCGTCGCGGACCACCCCGACGAACCCCACCCGGGCTTCCGGCAGCAGCGCGTCGGCGGGCAGCCGCACGTCGTCGAGCACCAGCTCGGAGGTGATCGAGGCGCGCAGCGACAGTTTGTGGTGGATGGTGTGGGCGGCGAACCCGGGGGTGTCGGTGGGCACGATGAAGCCGCGGATCCCGTCGTCGGTGGCCGCCCACACCACCGCGACGTCGGCGATGGTGCCGTTGGTGATCCACATCTTGCGGCCGTTGAGGATCCAGTCCGATCCGTCGCGTTTCGCCCGGGTTTGCATGGCGGCCGGGTCGGAGCCGACGTCGGGTTCGGTCAGCCCGAAACAGCCGATCAGTTCGCCGGTGGCCATACCCGGCAGCCACCGCTGCTTTTGCTCCTCGGAGCCGTTGTTGTAGATCGAGAACATCGCCAGCGAGCCCTGCACGCTCACCAGCGACCGGATGCCGGAGTCGGCGGCCTCCAGTTCCAGGCAGGCCAGCCCGTAGTGCACCGCCGAGGC
This sequence comes from Mycobacterium talmoniae, assembly GCA_002967005.1. Lineage (GTDB taxonomy): Bacteria > Actinomycetota > Actinomycetes > Mycobacteriales > Mycobacteriaceae > Mycobacterium > Mycobacterium talmoniae. The sequence continues at coordinate 842 of PPEA01000511.1, read as the reverse complement.
GCCGCCGCAGCCGTAGCCGTGTAGGTGCATGCCGAGCAGACCGAGCTCACCGAACTGTTTGGCGAGGTCACGGGCCCCCGGCAGGTCGCCTATCTCGAACCAGTCGGCGACATACGGGGTGACGTGCTCGGCGCAGAACTTGCGCACCGTGTCGCGCACCGCGATTTCGTCGTCCGACAGCAGGGTGTCCAGGCTCAGCGGGTCTGACGGGTCGAAGGCCGGGGGAGTGCTGGTGCTCATCTGCCTAGCCTGCCATGGTCAGGCCGCCGCTGACGCTGATCACCTGGCCGGTGATGAACGACGCGGCGTCCGAGGCGAAGAACAGCACCGGGGCGGCCACCTCCTCGGGGCGGGCCAGCCGGCGAAACGGGATCGCTTTGACCAGCGCCTCTTTCAGCTTCTCCGGCTGGGCCGCGAACAGCGGGGTGTCGGTGGGGCCGGGGCACACGCAGTTGACGGTGATCTGGTGGCGCGCCATCTCCCGGGCCAGCGATTTGGTTAATGCGATGACGCCGCCCTTGGCGCCGGCGTAAATCGTTTCGCCGGCGCTGCCCACCCGGCCGGCGTCGCTGGCCAGGTTGACCACCCGGCCGCCGCCGGCCTCGATCATGCCGGGCAGGAACGCGCTGCACATGTGCACCGGCCCCAGATAGTTGATGGCCACCACCTTCTCGGCGAATTCCGGTGTGGCGTTGAGGAATTGGTCGGTGCGGTCCCAACCGGCGGCGTTCACCAGGACGGTGGGCGCCCCGACCTCGGCGCGGGTGCGGTCGCGCAGCGCGTCGACTCGGGTGCGGTCGCGCGTCGACCGGCAGCGCGGTGATCGAGCTCCGGGACCTCTT
>PPEA01000510.1 GCA_002967005.1 Mycobacterium talmoniae | reverse complement strand
TCAGCGGCTGCGCGGTGGGGGATGCCCTCCCGGCTCAAGCCGCCGTTGCGCACCACATGCAGCGACCAGCGCGCCCACCGCGGCCGCCACACCCGGGTGACGACGGCCAGCGGGGTGGCCTGCTCCAGGTACTCCCGCTTGGCATGGCCGACCTCGTCGGGGTGGCAATACACCGGTGTGCCATGGGTTTTCGCCAACCAGATGGCGGTGCCGAGATGGTCGATGTGGGCGTGGGTCAACAGCACGGCGCGTACGTCGCCAGCGTCGTACCCGAGCGTGCGCAGCGAGGCCAGCACGTCGTCGCGGTCGCCGGGATAGCCGGCATCGATCAACAGCACACCGGTGTCGTCGGTGACCAGCAGCCAGTTGACCGCTTCACCCTGGGCCAGGTGCACCCGCTCGGTGACCGGGGTCAGCGTCGGTGCCATACCCGCGAGTCTAAGAACCGCGGGGGAGAGTAGAAACGATCAGGTGGCTGAATTGAAACTGGGATATAAGGCGTCGGCTGAGCAGTTCGGGCCGCGTGAACTCGTCGAGTTGGGTGTGGCCGCCGAAGCGCACGGCATGGACAGTGCGACGGTCAGCGATCACTTCCAGCCGTGGCGGCATGAGGGCGGGCATGCGCCGTTTTCGCTGGCCTGGATGACCGCGGTCGGGGAGCGCACCAAGCGGATCACGCTGGGCACTTCGGTGCTGACCCCTACCTTTCGGTACAACCCGGCGGTGATCGCGCAGGCGTTCGCGACCATGAGCTGCCTGTATCCCGAGCGCATCTTCTTGGGGGTGGGTACCGGGGAGGCGCTCAATGAGATCGCTACCGGCTATGCGGGGGAGTGGCCGGAGTTCAAGGAGCGGTTTGCTCGGCTGCGCGAGTCGGTGCGGCTGATGCGTGCGTTGTGGCGCGGGGACCGGGTCGACTTCGACGGCGACTACTACCGGCTCAAGGGGGCCTCGATTTACGACGTGCCCGAGGCCGGGGTGCCGGTCTACGTTGCCGCGGGTGGGCCGGCGGTGGCCAAGTACGCCGGACGGGCCGGCGACGGGTTCATCTGCACGTCGGGCAAGGGTGAGGAGCTCTACACCGAGAAGCTGATGCCGGCCGTGCGGGAAGGTGCGGCGGCGGCCGAGCGCAATGTCGACGACGTTGACAAGATGATCGAGATCAAGATCTCCTACGATCCGGATCCCGAACTGGCGCTGAACAACACCCGGTTTTGGGCGCCGCTGTCGCTGACCGCCGAGCAAAAGCATTCCATCGACGACCCGATCGAGATGGAGAAGGCCGCCGACGCGCTGCCGATCGAGCAGGTCGCCAAACGCTGGATCGTGGCGTCGGACCCCGACGAGGCGGTGGAAAAGGTCGGCCAGTATGTGAGCTGGGGTCTGAACCACCTGGTGTTCCACGCGCCCGGTCACGACCAGCGGCGGTTTTTGCAGCTGTTCGAAACCGACCTGGCGCCGCGGCTGCGCCGGCTCGGTTAGAAGGCCAGCAACCCGGCCAGCAGGTTGGGGATCTCGCCGGCCAGGCCCCCGAGGTCGCCACCCAGCGCGCTGAACGTGTCGGTGCCGGACGGGGTGATGGCTTCGGCGATGGCTTGGGTCAAGGCGATCAGGGAGCCGATGGGGCCGACGCCGTAGCCGGGTAGGTCGATGCCGACCAGGCCGCCGGTGACCGACACGTCGAAACCCAGGGCGTTGAACAGCGATCCGGCCGGGCTGAGCAGCCCACCCAGCTCCAGGTTGACGCTGTTGATGTCGACCAGCGCCTCCACCGCGGGCGGCAGGTCGAGCAACGAGACCAGCGGGGTGAGGTCGAGCGATTCGCCGCCGTTGAGGAACGCGCCGGTCATATGCGCCGGGATATTGATCAGCTCGTTGAGGGCGGCCAGCGGGTCGGTGTCGGGGCCGGACAGGTCCCCGATGATGGACTGGATGCTGTCGACGAGCGCCACCCCAGGGCCGATGACCGGGCCGACCGCGCCGAGCAGCACGCCGCTGAGCGGGGAGGCGGTGAACCCGAGTAGCGCGTGCACCAGCGCGTCGTCGGCGGTGGCGTCGTAGGCGAAGTTGAAGAGATTCAGGTGGTTGACGGGTCCGCCCAGCAGCAGCGCCGCCGCAGCCTGCGCAGTCCTGATCAAGGCGGCGCCGCCGATTCCGCCCACAGAACTGGACCAGGTCGCTTCGACGGTGCTCAGCAGATTGGCGTCGGGGACAAACGGCGCGGTAAACCCGGCCTGCAGATTGTGGGCGATCTGGCTGAAGACGGTCCCGAAGTCGCCGCGGAAGATGTCCTCGAGGTAGCCGATCTGGTTGGTGGCGACCTGGCGGATTATCGGGAACGGATCACTGCTCCACGCCGCGAACAGGTCCGATACGTTGGTGCTGGCCTGCTGGATAACGTCCACCCAGGGGGTAATGGGGTCCAGCCCTGCGGTGAGCTGGATCTCGGGGGGAGCCACATCGGGCAGCGGCGCCGCCGTCACCGGGGTGACGGCAATCAGGCTGGCTCCGGCGAGGGCAACCCCGGCGGTGACCCACGGACGGGTGGCTAGCTGCTGCATGGCGATCTCCCTCCCGCGCTGGATTGTGAGGTAACTCACAATCTGAGGGCAATGCTAACTGATAGCTGCCTAAGAAGCGTTGAAAAACTCTGGGAGATTCTCAGCGCTGGCTGGCGACGATGAGGGCGGTCCACTCCCCGTGTGGGGACGGGACGGCTCGCAGCGGGGTGCTGGGGCGGCAGAGTCGCAGCTCAACTGCGTTTTCTGGATCGGACCGGGGTTATTCAAAGCTTGTTGTCCGATTCTGCGCCTATCAGGATTTTCTTAGTTACAGTGTGATCCGCCGCGCAGACCTTGCGGGGTTTGGTTCCAGCGAAGGGCATGACCATGCAGGCTGCGCTACGTCCGTATCTGACCGCCGGGATCGCCGTCGTCGGCGCCGGCGTGGTCGCGGTAAGCCCCGTCGCAGCGCCACCGACGCTGCCCGACGTTGCGATGCCCGCGGTGCAACTCACGGCCGGCATTGACTTCGGTCAACTCGCCGACCTCGGTTCCCCGACCGACCCTCTCGGCGTCTACTCCGCGTTGGCGACCAATTCGTTCAACGACCTGTCCGCCATCGCCGGCGAGCGGTTTGCCGACCCGGCGCCCATTCTGGGGGCGATCCTGCACAACCAGATGGGTTACTTCAACGACTTCCTGGCGAATCCGGCATCGATCGTCAACGTGCCGGGTGAGATGTTCAACAACGCGGCCAACGTGTTTCAAACGCTGACCAGCTTCGCCCCCGAGATCAGCCTGCACAGTGACCTGTTGACCGATGTTCAGGGCCTGCTGGCGGCCATTGCGGACCTGAACATCGGCAACATCTTCAAGCTCATTCCGACCCTGACCACCATCATCGACGAGGCCGGACAGATCATCGGTGACCTGACCTCCGGCAACCCGCTGCTGATCCTGTCCGTCCTGTTGCCGGCGCCGATTGTGCTGGGGCTGGCCGCCATTGGTCCGCTGGTCAACGGTGTCGAGGCGTTCGATACCAGCTTGAGCGCGGTCCAGGGGGCGATCGGTTCCGGCGAGTACCTGAACGCCTTGGCCGCTCTGGTCGCCGGCCCGGGCTATGTCACCGACGCCATCCTCAACGGCCAATGGGGAGTCGGTATCGACCTTGGCCCGCTGGGCGGCGCCGGTATTCCGTTGTTCAACGGGCTGCTGCAACCCATGCAGGACGCCGACATCAGCCTGCTCGACAACCTGCTCAAGATCGACATCGGCCCGTTCACCGGGCTGCTCGACGGCTTCGTCAACTACCTGCCCCGCGAGATCGCCGGGGCGCTGCTGACCGGCGGCATGGTCGATCCGGTGGGCAGCAGCGTGGGAGCCCTTCCGCTGGATCTGGGCGCGCTGGATCTCACCAAGCTGCTCGGCGACGTGTTGGATCCGGCCGCACTGCTGGCTGGACTGGGCGGCGTGCTGCCCGCGGCGGCGAGCGATCTTCCCGGCACTCTCTTGACCGAGTTGTTCGACCCGTCCTGGCTGCTGAACCTGTTCTGAGTCGTAGGGGTTCAGCTAAGAAACCCCAGGGCGCGGCGGCCGGCGCCGACCGACGGGGTGGGATCGGTCGCCAGTGTGCCCGACATCAGCTCGTAATAGATGTCGCGGAAATCGGTGGTGGGCTTGAGATCCCCGTCATTGAGGTCGGTCAGGCTGGGTTCGTCGCCGTAGAAGCCGCCCTTCACCGGGGTGCCGGCGACGAACACCGGCCCGGCGGTGCCGTGGTCGGTGCCCTGGGACGCATTGGCTTTGACGCGGCGCCCGAACTCCGAATACACGACCATCACGAGGTTCTTGCCGTACCGGTCGTCGGCCATCTGCCGCAAGAACGGCGTCACCGCCTCATCAAAGGTTTGCAGCAGCCGCTGCTGGGTCTCGCGTTCGTCGGCGTGGGTGTCGAAACCGCCGAGCTGCACCGCGTACACCCGGGTCGGCACCCCGGCCCGCACCGCCTGGGCGACCAGCTGCAGCTGGGCGGCGAGCCGGTTGTGTTCGGTGCGGGCGGCCCGGATCGGCGCGAACGCGGTGTCGGTGCTGCGGGCGGCGCGATAGGCGGCGCACACCGCCGCCATGGCGGGGGTGTCGTGCGGATCGTCGGCGCCGAGCGCGGCCATGGTGGCGGTGAACCGCTCCGCCGATTCCGGGGACGCGGCCGGGGTCAGCGCGGCGGCGGTGCATTTGGCGCCCACCGCCAACGGCGGGAGCACCGAGCCGATGTTGACCGCCCTCAGCGGGTCGTCGCCGGTGGCGTCCAGCCAGCGGCCGATCCAGCCGGTCGAGACGGGTTCGGTCGGCGACGCGGTCTGCCAGATGTCCATGGACCGGAAGTGACTGTGGTCGGGTTGCGGATAGCTAACCCCGCGGATTACGGCCAGTTGGCGCTGGTTCCACAGCTGCGCCAGTCCAGTCAGCGCCGGATTGAGTCCGAGCCGGTCATCGAGATGCAGCACATCTGCTGGGGCGTAGGCGAGTTCGGGACGGGCGTCGTGATACGCGTTGTCGGCGTAGGGGATCAGTGTGCTGATGCCGTCGTTGCCGCCGTAGAGCGTCACGATCACCAGCACCCCGCTGCCGTCGGGCAGCGGCCGATCCTGCGCGGCGCGCAGCAGGTCGGGCCAGCTCACCGCCACCGCCCCGGACAGCAGGCCGGCGGCGCCGACACCGACGCTGGCGATCAGAAACTTGCGGCGATTGATCTCAGGCATCAGCGACCCCGTTACGACGTCAGGTATTCGGGCGTGTTGACGGCGGCGGCGACCAACCGGACCGGCTGGCGCGCCAGCGGTTTGAGCGCGGCGACGGTGCGGTCCGACCACGCCCCGACCCCGATCAGGTACGCCGACGGCGTCGATCCGGTCGCCGGCGCCGGTGTCCTCGACGCCGGACAGGTCACCGGCGCGGGCCAGGTTGCCGGCGGCGCGCAACCGCTCCCCGGCGCTGGCGGTGGACAGCCACACCTGCCCGCGCGGCCAGCCACCGACGTTCGGCGGATAGAACGGTCGCTGCCCCAGCGCGGTCAGCGTGGCATCGACCATCTTGATTCGCTTCGGGTGGTCCAACGGAACCCGCAGCGCCCGGATCACGCCGACCAGCCACTCCACCGGGGTGTCGACGACAGCTCCTCGGGCGCCGAGGAACTCCGTGTCGGTGAGGATCGCCGCGGTCAGCGCCCGCAGGTCGCGGCCGGGACCGTAGGCGGCGAGCATCCGGTCCAGTGCGGCCGCCGAGGGCGCGTCGTCGGAGGCCAACTGCTGCCACAGCCGCCCCGCGACGTATGCCGGCGACTTGGGTTGGGCCAGCACCGTGTCGCAGAATCCAACCGCATCGAAATCGCCGGTGCTGCCCAGCAGCGTCTTGGCGGTGTCGTCGTGGCGTTTGGGCGCCAGCACCGTATCGCCGTCGGCCTTGATCACCCAGCCGGTCAACGCACGGGCGCCGGCCCGCACATCGGCCTCGGTGTAGCCGTTACCGTGGCCCAGCGCGAACAGCTCCATGAATTCCCGGGCCAGGTTCTCATTGGCGGCCTTGGCGGTGTTGCTCTGCCCGTCGAGCCAGCGCAGCATCGCCGCGTCGGTCAGCATGGCGTAGGCCAGGGTGCGGAAATCGCCGAGCGCCAGCGTCCGCAGCTTCTGGTTCTGCGCCGCCATGAAATCCGCGACCCGAACCTTCTGCGCCGACGTCGCGAAGTGGTTGTGCCACAGCAATGTCAGCTTCTCGTGGATGGGCTGGTCGACGGCGGCCATGCGGCGCAGCCACCAAGCGGACAGCGCGGCCATCTGCTCGGACAGCTGCCGGTTGTACTGCTTGCGCTGCTCGGTGCTGGGGCCTTTACCGGGGGCGTGCGGCGCGGGCAGGGTGGGCATCGGGGTGGCCTGGGCGCCCGGATCGGCGTCGGGGTCTAGGTCCAGCGCGGCATCCACGTAGGCCGACCAATCCTGGGCGGCTACCGCGTCGACCTGCGGGCCGGTCACACCGAACCCGGCCCGGCGCAGCGCACGGGCCGTGGCGATCCACCGGTCGGACTGGGTGGCCATATGCGCAGTGTGAACCGCCCAGCTGAAGATTGGCTGTCACCGCCCGGCGCGTCGGATGCGTCCTATCTCGGTGAGCCGGTCAGAAGTATAGGTCCGGCGTTGCCGGCCAGGTCGCCCTCAAGCGCGTGGCTGGGCCAAGTTATACCGGCATGCATTTTCTCATCGGCACCGTGTCGGTCGACTCGTCCGCCCAACCCACCCGATGTTGCCCGCACGGCGCCGCAGCGGCTCGGGGTGGCGGTGCGCCGCCGGCGAGCAGGACCGTGAGGTTGTCAATCGTGCCGGTCGCTGCTGCCATTGCCGCAGTGATGCGCTGCTGCAGGTCCCCCAGCACTGGCGCTCCGACCTCTGACCCCGTTGGTGGGCCGGATCGGGCGGCCAGCCCAGCGCAGTCTGAGACGAGCTTGCGCAGATCCGCTGCTGCCTCGGCGATCTGGGCGCACGATTCGGCGATATCGGCGGTGGTCGGGTCGGCGGGTTGGACCATCGCGGCATCCCCCTTGTCGCTGTCGATAAACACCAGTATTGCACGGCTTTTCGACGCTGGCCGTACATCGAGCTACACCCCAGCGACTCCGTCCGACGCCAGTGGGCGTAGCCGTCCCCTGCCAAACCCTCAGCGCAGCAATCCTCTTGCGCCGCAATCCGTGTCAGTGCGGAATAAATGCCACGCCTCGACGCCGGTGATCACGCCGCGGTGAAATCGCCTCTTGGTGTGACGGTCCGAATCACACCGGACTCGTCATCGGGATCCCGAGCAGCCCGTCTGCACCGCTGCTGCGGACTGCCACGGGTAGGGCGGCAATCTTGGGTGGCATGCACGATAAGGTCTCCCCTCCTGACCGCATCTTCCACCAAGGGGTCCGCCCCGCCGGTCCCCCGATAGTTCGGATCGAACCACTTGGTCACGATCCGATAACGACCCCCGAATCTTTGGACATGCCACCGCAGTTTGTCAAGGGTCACTTTCGCGGCGCCGGCCGCACCTCGGCATCGGGGCCGCGGACACCGTCGAGCATCGAGCGTGACGCACAGCGGCGCCACCCATGTTCCAGCAGGTTACGTTGGCGTTATGGCCGATCGATCCGCGCGCGTTAGCGACGTCCATGAGATCGCCGCCGCGATGCCGCACGTGACCAGAATCGAAGGGCCGAAGGGTAACGCGATCTATCAGGTGGGCGGCAAATCGTTCGTGTTCTTCCGCAACCCGCGGCCGGATGCCAAGGACCCGGTCACCAACGAGCCCTACGCTGACGTCATCGTCATCTGGGTCGAGTCCGAAAGCGACAAGCTGGCCCTCATTCAAGACCCGGAGACGCCGTTTTTCACCACCGACCATTTCAACGGACACCTGTCCGTACTGGTCCGGGCGGTCGACTTGCCCGCCATCACCAGGACCGAATTGGCCGAAGTGATACAGGACGCGTGGCTGTCCCGGGCCTCGAAACGACGCAGGGAGAAGTGGCTGGCCATCCATGCCGACGGCAGGTGAGGGCCGGCGTGCGTCGATAGGCGGATGGCTACTTTTCGGCGTGGTCGACGAGGTGGATGGTGAGGGCGGCGGCGAGCAGGCGGGAGCCGTGTGGGTCGCTGGGGTCGATACCGGTGAATTCATGGACGCGCCGTAACCGGTAGGTCAGGGTGTTGGGATGGATGAATAGTTCGGCCGCGGCGGCTTTCCGGTCGGCGCCATGACGCAGATGCATCTCGAGAGCGTCGAGCAGGCTGGGATGTTGCTGTAGTGGCGCGATGCGTTGGGCCAGGAAGTCCCGGGCCGGCCCGGGCCTGGTGGCCTGATACTCGAACAGCAGGTCTTCGAGGTGATGGAGGCCCGGGTGCCCACCGAGTTGTCGTGCGAGACGGGCGATCTCGGTAGTTTCGGCGACCGCCGCCGGGATTCCTAAGAGCTCCGTTGTCCGGCACTCGGCGGCATAGATCTCGACGCCAAAGCGCGTCGCGAGGGCGTCCACCAGCGCTTCGAGGGCTCCGGGGCCGACCAACGGTGTCGGCAACAGGACGGTGCCCGCGTAGCCGTCGAAGGTGTTGAGGATGTCGGCGGATCCGAACTCGTAGAGGACGTGTTGGGCATGACGCATCCTGCGTTGGGCGACCAGCACGTCGTGAGCCGTTTGCGGTGTCGGCGCGGTATCGATGTCAATGGCGAGGATGTCGTAACGGTCACTGAGTTCGACGCTGGCATCCTCGGCCAGGATCGCTGCGGTCGGATCGCCGGCGACCAAGGCCTTACACAGGGTGCGCAGCTGTTCCCGCTTGTTGGCTCGCAGCACGAAGTCCGAGTCCTGGTAGATCTCGGTGATGACAATGCTGCACGTTCCGGCCAGGTCCGATAGGTGTGCACCCAACGCCGCCAGCGTCGCCGCATCGATGTCGGGTACCAGCTCCACGACGAGCTCCCAAAACCGTCGCACACCTCCGTGCAGGGCGGTGAGCAGAACCGGCAGCGGAATCCCGTCCTCGGCGTGGCGTTCGATGATGGGCACCGCGAACGCCGACACCTCGGCGGTGCTGAGCTGACGCCCCTCGATCATGCCGGTGACCACGACGGGAAAGGCCGCCGCCAGCAGCGGTCCGATTTCCACCTGGAACGGCTCGCTGGGCAGGGTCGTCGGCCACCGCACAGCTTTGACGGCAGCGTCAAGCAAAGCATCCGAGAGCTCGGGGATCCGCGATTCAATCGCCTCTCGCAGCGGCGAGTCTTCGGGGATACGCGGCAGAGCAGAAGTCACGATCCGATTGTGGCCGACAACAGCCCGATTGGGGGTGGAATCGTCACACGGGGTTGCGCCGGTGCGTGGCGGCGCTCCCGGCGCGGCAGCTCCCTGTGCAGGCCAGCCGGGTCGTCGACCGTGCAGCGGCGCCAATCATCAAGGGTGCGCCACGAGTTCGCTCCTCACCGCAGTTTGTGATTCGCCACAATCCGGATTCGGGTTGTTAGCACAGGTCATGCGGCATATTGCGGGTACTGCGGGGCCGGTCGCCGGTTAACCCGAGTTTTGTTTTCGGCACCAATAGGGTGGCCCAAACTTCTCCGATGCGTGCAGTGAATGGCGGGCCCCGATGTCGACATACTTAGACCACTGAACCGACCCAGTCCAGCCGTTGCTGTCTGGGTAAGCGACTCTGAGTGAGGGGTGGCAATGCCGGTGGAGGCGCCCAGCGTCGAGCGCATCGACTTTCCCGGCGGGAGCGGACAGTCGCACGCACTGAGGTGCCTGCTAAGTGCGACCGTCAAGGTGGGTCTGCAGGCGTGGGTGCGAACGCAGTGGCTGCCGTGGCCCTACGGTGCCATCGACCATGTCGGTCGGGCCCTGCCGCCGATTCCCGGTGTTACCCACCAGCCAACGGCGTTGCCCCATTGCGCGGCGGAGATCGTCAGCCCTGCCGAGCCGACGTCGGGCCGGTTCATTCTGTATCTGCCCGGGGGAGCGTTCTACGTCGGGGGCCGGTATCTGCACCGTCAAATGGTGGGTCGGTTCGCCACCATGCTTTCGTCGTCCGCACTCCACGTCAATTACCGAAAACTTCCCCAGCACTCCATCAACGACGCGGTCGCCGACGGCGTCGATGCCTATCGCCACCTTCTCGCAATGGGCATCGACCCCGACCGGATCGTTGTGATGGGGGATTCCGCGGGCGGATACCTCACCTTCACCACGGCTCTCGGCATCCGGGATGCGGGCTTACCGATGCCGGCTGCACTCGTCGCAATTTCGCCGCTAACGACGTGCGAAATCTCGGCCAAGTTGGCTGCTCCGTCGGCCAGGACCTGCGCGCTCTTCTCTCGGTCGGTGGTCACCAAGCTGCATGACGAGCGCGTCAGGCTCAACCGCGGTGAGGACCTGGTATCACCGGCAGACTGCCGGCTCAACGGGCTACCGCCCACCCTGATTCAGGCAAGTCGGAGCGAGATGCTCTACCCCGACGCCGTCCTGATGGCCGAGCGGCTCGCCGCTGCCGGGGTGCAGTGTGAGCTGCAAACGTGGCCCGGCCAAGTACACGTGTTTCAGGCGGCCGCGGCCGTAGTGCCGGAATCGGCCCAGGCTGTCGCCGAAGTCGTCGATTTCATCGACCGAGTGGTGCCCGCGGTCGCTGAATTGACCGCCTGACACCCGCGCTGCCCTCCCGGATCGCCCTGACCAGGCGAATCGGTGGCATCTGATAGGCAGCTGAAAATTGCCCCCGGGTTTTGCGGTGCAGCAGTCTGGGACCATCGGTCCCGGTAAATTGCGCAGCGGCATAGCGCAATGCAGGGGGATGGTTGTGGATCGAATACCACGGGGGCGGCTCTCGCGTGGCAGCAAGTTGGGTCGGCTGGCGGCAAAACGTGCGGTGAGCGGCGCGGGGCTCCGCCTGGCGATGATCGGCCGATCCGAAGACGCGAAAGCCGTGCTCGCGGAACGCGCGACCATAACGGCGGCGGACAATCTGTTTGCGGTCCTGGGATCCATGAAGGGCGCGGCGATGAAACTTGGCCAAGCCCTCTCCCTTTTCGATGTCGACCTGGTCCCGGAATCACACCGAGAACGCTTCCGGCAGAAGCTTGCTGCGCTGCGCGACCAAGCCCCGAAGGAACCCTTCAGCACCATGCGGGGGGTGATCGAGGCCGACCTCGGCCCGCTATCGCGGGTGTTCAGCGACTTCGACGAGGACCCCATCGCCGCCGCCTCGATCGGCCAGGTCTATCGCGCACGGCTGCGTGACGGCCGGGAGGTCGCGGTCAAAGTGCAGTATCCGGGGGTCCAGCAGGCAGTGGAAGCCGACATGCGCAACCTTGCGCTGCTGATCAAACTGTGGCGATCGTCGTGGCCGGCCGCCAACACGGCCATGCTCGAGGAGTTCAGCCGCAATATCGAGAACGAGTTGGACTATCTGACCGAGGCGCGTACCCAGCACCACGTGGCACAGCAGTTTCGCGGCCACCCCATGATCAGGGTTCCGGACAGCGTCGTTGAGTACAGCACCCCACGGGTCTTGGTGACCGAGTTTGTCCACGGCGTTTGCTTTGACCAGATCCGCGGTCTGCCGGCCGACGAGCGTAACCGCATCGGCGAATTAATTCACCGCTTCTACATCGGTTCGCTGTTCTGCCACAACGAGTTCTGCGGCGACCCCCACCCGGGCAACGTTCTGCTCGGCAGCGACGGCAAGGTCGAGTTTGTCGACTTCGGGCTATATCACCGGATGGATCCGGCCAATGTCGAGTTCGAGCGGAAATACCTTCGCGCCGCCGCCGAAGGAAAGGCCGAAGAGCTGTATCGCCTCATGGTCGACCGCGGCGTGGTGGACGCGAATTCGGCGGTGACCCCACAGGAATGCCTGGACTACTTCTTGGCCGTGGGCGCCTGGCACATGCTCGACGAGGAGATCGCCATCACGCCGGAGATGGCAACGGCCGCCATCGTGATGGCAATCGACCCGCGCGCGGTGGAATTCACGGACATGAAACGGCAGATGCTGCCGCCGGAGCACCTCTTCTCCCGGCGCGCCGAATTTTTGACGTTCGGCATACTCGGGCACCTGGAAGTGACCAACAATTGGCATCGGATCGCTCGTGAATGGCTCTACGGTGATCCGCCGCATACCGACCTCGGTCGCGAGATCGCCGATTGGCAGGCGTCCATCAGTTAGATCAGTGCGGCGCCGGCGAGTCTGGTGAAGGCCGACGCATCGTGACTGCAGAACACGGTCACTTCATCGCCGTGTTCGGCGATGAGATCGGCCAGGCGGTGCATGTTCTGCAGCTGTGCGCGCGGCAAACTCGGGTGACCGGAAATCAGGCTCAGGCCGCGAGTTGCGCGGCCGGTGATACCGCGCCGGACGGCGCCCGGCAAGGCGTAGGCATCGCCCGCGTGCAGCAGCCAGCCGGTCCCGGTGTCGATCGCGACGCCGACATGGCCACGACTGTGGCCCAGCAGGGGGATCACCAGGATGTCATTTGGAAGTCCCGGAAGCTCGCGGACGGCTTGGAATCCAAACCACCGGTCGCCGTCGGCCCCGAGTTCGTTGACCCGCCACCGCACGCCATGGGCCCACAGCTGTTCAGGCCGGTAGCGGATGCGCTCGAACGCGTCGGGACGCACACCGGCCCGATACTCGGGGCCGTGCACATGCACAGTGGCCCAGGGAAAGTCGGCAAGCCCGCCGGTGTGGTCATAGTCGAGGTGGGTGACCACGATGTTGCGGACATGTTTCGGGTCGTAACCAAGCGCCTGGATCTGCCGGATCGCGGTCTCGGACTCCCGGAGCACCGGCCGGATGGCGTGGCGCGTCCATCCCAGCAGTTCCGGACGACGGACACAGTCGAGCCCGAATCCGGTGTCGACCAACATCAGGTCGCCGCCGGAAAGCTCCACGAGCAGGCAGTGGTCGACCGTGCCGAACACCATGGTTCCGCAATTGAGGTGATGCACTCTCATCTGAGACTCCTCTTATCGGATATGCAGCATGCCAGGAGTGGCGGTCACTGCCCGGAAGGAAGGGACCGTAACTGCACTTTTGGTGCCGGTAACAACTCGGAGCGGGAGCGGACGGAGCTCGACCTGCCCGTCCATGACGCCCCGATCACGCCAACGGCAACGGCTCTCATCGGTTTGTCTCCCGAGCCAAAACCGGCCCGAATTTTTCTCGTGTGCAGCTAGTGACCCTGCCATGGCCCGTCGGGATACTTGGGCTTCAACCTGGGCCAGGTGTTCTGGCCGGATCGCGGTTCTCAGTACGGGGTGGGGCTCGATGAGGGGTGAGCCTGACCGGCGCTGCTGTGCGTCGAAGTACCGCGAAACACAACGAGAGACCCTGGGGGTAGGGCACATTGGCGACAATGTCACAGACCGTGAGTCCATCCTGCACGCGCTGAGTCCATGGGGGCGCCGGCGTGATGCGGTGGGCCGGCGGGCTGTGATGACCGGTCGCATGGATTCGCGAAACCGCCCACTCGGGAAGTCAGTCTGGATTAAGGTGGCCACCACTTGACTGTCCGGAGGGGAAATGACCGGTAGCACAGGGTTATTGACATGTGCGTCTTTTAGCGTCTCCGACAAGTATCAAGGTCAACCCCGAGGGGGCAGGCGATGACAGACGTCGCAGACTCCGCCCATGCCCCAGCCGAGCGATCGGGCATCGGGGAGATCATCGGCTGGTTTCGCCGTTATCTGCAGAACCATCCATTCCTCTCGCTGAACACCTTCGGCGGCCAGGTGCGGCTCGGGGTCGACGCCATCCGGTATCTGTTCTACGACCTGTTCACCCGCACCTTCCAGGCCGGGGAGTTCATCGAGCAGGTGGCGTTCATGGCGTCGACGGCGTTCACCCCGACGATTCTGGTGACGATCCCGATCAGCGTCACCCTGTCCGTCCAGTTCGGGCTGCTGGCCGGGCAGGTTGGCGCAGCGTCGATGTCCGGTGCGGCGACTGGGTTGGTGGTGATCCGCCAGGGGGCTCCGCTGGTGGCGGCGCTGCTGCTGGCCGCGGCGGTGGGTTCGGCGGTCACCGCCGACCTGGGTGCCCGGACCATGCGCGAGGAGATCGCGGCGATGGAGGTGATGGGGGTGTCGCCGCTGCGCCGCATGGTGGTGCCCCGGCTCGCCGCGCTGATCCTGGTCGGGCTCGGGCTGACCGGGGTGACCGCTTTCGTCGGCTACGTCGGGAGCTACCTGTTCAACGTCTACGTCCAGAACGGAACCCCGGGCTCCTTCATCGCCACGTTCTCGTCGTTCGCCACCGTCGGCGACATGGTGCTGGCGTTGGCCAAAGCGGTGGTTTTCTCGGCGATTGTCGCCATCATCTGCTGCCACAAGGGCTTGGACACCCGCGGCGGTCCAGCCGGGGTGGCGAACTCGGTGAACGCCGCGGTGGTCGAATCGGTGCTGCTGCTGATGATGGTCAACGTGTTGATGAGCCAGCTCTACGTCATCGTCTTCCCGCGGACAACCCTGTAAAGCCATGGCCACTCCCACCCCATTTCAGGTCCCGGGCCAACGCGTCGTCCTTGCCGGTGCGGATGTCGTCGGCGGCGCGTTCGGCAGGGCGGGGCACCTGGTCTATTTCTTCGGCAAGATCCTGCTGGCGATCCCGGCCATGATCAAAGACTTCCGACGCGAAATGCTGCGGATATTGGCGGATGTGTCCTGGGGAAACGGGTCGATCGTCGTCGGCGGCGGCACCGTCAACGTCGCGGTAGTGCTGGGACTCACCGCGGGCGCCCTGGTCGCGGTCGAGGCGATCAATGCGCTGAACCTGCTGGGCCTGGGCCCGGCGATGGGGTTGATCTCGTCGTTCGCGACGACCCGCGAGCTCGCGCCGGTGATGATCGCGATGGCGTTCATCGCCCAGGCGGGATGCCGCTTCACCGCGCAGTTGGGCGCGATGCGGATCAACGATGAAATCGACGCGATGGATGTGCTGGGCATCAACTCCGTCTCCTACCTGGTGGTCACCCGGGTGACGGCAGCCGTTGTGGCGGTCGTGCCGCTGTTCCTGATCGCGCTGGCGACGACCTACGCCTCCGCCCAGGCCGCCAGCATGGTCGCCGGCCAGTCCGCCGGGTCCTATCTGCACTATTTCTCGTTGTTCATCAACCCAGGCGACGTCGTGAAGGCGACGATGAAGGCGATCGTCTTCGTCTTCATCTCCTCGACGATGCAGTGCTATTACGGGTACTTCGCCAGTGGCGGTCCGGCCGGTGTCGGAGTGGCCGCCGGACGTGCGATGCGGAACAGCCTCACCACCGTCATGATCGTCAACATGCTGCTCACCATGGCGTTTTGGGGAGTTGCGTCCGGCGCGAGGTTCGGTGGGTAGGAATGCCGAACTCTTACGACTTCGACCCGCGCAGCCCGAACAATGGGCCACTTGTCGTCTTGGGTGTGGTCTTCGCGGTCGTCGCGCTCGCCTTTTCGGTGTTGATGGTGCAGAAATCCGAAGGCAAACTGGACAAGCTCGTCAAGGTAGACCTCGCGATGTTCAACATCGGTGACGGATTGCCGGCACACACCGACGTGAAGTTCCGCGGTGTGCTGGTGGGGTCGGTGTCCGGTATCACCCCCTCCCGGGAAGACAAGCCCAACATCGTCCACGTCGACCTCACACCGGCGTACGCCGCCAATATCCCCAGCACCGTGACCGCGCGGGTGGTCCCGAGCAACGCCTTCGCGGTGTCGGCGGTGCAACTGGTCGACAACGGGAGGGCGCCGCCGTTGCGAACCGGATCGGTCGTCCACGAGGACACCACATTGCCGACCGTGCTGTTCCAGAACGTCGTGGCCAAGCTCCGCCAGCTGCTGGCCGCGGCGGGCCGCAAGCCCGATCCCGACAGCATCGGCGTGATCGCGGCCTTGGGTGAGGCAACCGAGGGCCGTGGCCAGCAACTAACCGACGCCGGACACGACCTGAACGAGATTCTGGCGCAGCTCAATACGGTGGTCAGCCCGGACGCCTCCGGCCCGTCGACGCTGGCCGCGTTGACCGCCGCCGCGGGCGGCTTGCGGGATACCACCCCGGAACTGTTCGATGCGCTGCAGGACTCGATCCGGCCGATGCGGACCATCGCCGAGAAACGCGGGCAGCTGACCAGCCTGCTGTCTTCTGGGCTCGGCACCACCGGGATGCTGGGCGACGCCTTCGACCACCAGACCGACCGGCTGATCGCGATCAGCACCCAGCTAGCGCCAACCCTCGGTGTGCTCGCCGACCACGCAGGCGAGTTCCACGGCGTGTCGACCCGGCTGCAGAAACTGGCGAACAAGTTCTACGACGAGGCGTTCAACCCCGACAACAATCTCATCACTGTCAAGGTGATCGCGTCGTTCACCCCGAGCCGCAGCTACGTGCGCGCCGACTGCCCCCGCTACGGCGCCCTGGAGGGCCCGAGCTGCCAGACGGCGCCGCTAGTCCCCACCGCCCCGGATCTGTTTCCCTCGTTGGGGTCGATGGGTATCCCGCCGCCGCCCGGCGCGGCGGAGAACCGCCCCAACGTGACCCCGCCGCGTCATTCGATGCCGGGCGA
>PPEA01000051.1 GCA_002967005.1 Mycobacterium talmoniae | reverse complement strand
GCCGCGCGGTGTCGGCGAGGATGGCGTCGGCCAGCACGCTGTGCGCGGTGAGCCCGGCGACCCGGTCGGCCAATTGGGCCACCGCGCGCAACCCGGCGACACAGGTCAACCGCGAGTGGGTCCAGTTGCGGTTGTCCAATTCCCAGATTCCCGCCTCGGCCTCCTGCCACCGCGCCTCGATCGCGGCCGCCACCAGGTCAATTGCTCGCCACCCGTCGGCCGGAAGGCGGTCGGCGCGGGCGGCGGCCGCCAGCAGTTGCAACGCATCTCCGAGGGCGTCGAGCTGGAACTGGCCGTTCACCCAGTTTCCGGTCTTATCGGCGCCGCCGGGGTAGCCGGGCAGGTCGAGCGTCGATTCATCGGGCACCGCGCCGCCGGAAGCGGTGTAGGCGGGTTTGAGGTGGGGTCCGTCGTCCAGCACCCGTGCGGTGACGAACTCGGTGGCCGCGTCGAACAGGTCGGTGGCACCGGCCACGGTGGCGGCCAGCCCCGCGTAGCACTGGTCGCGGATCCACACGTAGCGGTAGTCGTAGTTCTGGTTGGTGTGGGCCCGCTCCGGCAGGCTGGTGGTCGCGGCGGCGACCATACCGCCGGTGGTGCTGGTCAGTCCGCGCAGCACCGCCCAGGCGTGGGTGGCGTCGTGCGGCGCGATGGTGTCGGTCAGGTCCGGCCGGGCCCGCGCCCACGCGTTCGCGGTGGCCTCCCAGGCCAGATTCGGGTCGACCAAGCCGGCGGGTAACTCGTGCTCGGACAATTCGAAAACCAGGTCCTGGTGGCCGCCTTCGGGGATCGACAGTTCGGCGACCAGGACCGCACCGGCGCCGTGGACGCTGGGGAACGGGCGGGCCGCCGCACAACCGGCGAACCGCCAACGCAACGGCCCGCTGCGTCCGGTCCACACCCCGTCGTGGCAGCCGAGGTGGCCGCTGGCGTAGTGCCCGAACCCGGCGCGGGGTTCCAACATGACGGTGACCTCGGCGGTGCCCCGCACGGCGATGACGCGGCGCAGCACCACGACCCGGCCGGCGTCGGCCGGAAACGCCAGGGCTTCCCGGCATTCGATCTCGCCGTCGTTGGTGACCCAGTGACTGTGCCAGATCAGGCTGCCCGGCTCGTAGTAGCCGCCCCACACGTGCCGCCCCTGTTTGGGGGTGACGGTGTAGCCGCCCCCGCCGCCGATCAACGTGGCGAACACCGCGTCGGAATCCCAGCGCGGCGCGCACAGCCACGTCACTTCCCCGTGCGGACCGATCAGCGCGCCGCGTTCACCGTCGGCCAACAGCGCGTACTGGCGCAGCACCTGCGGCGGGAATGCCGCAAGAAGGTCGATGCACGCAGCGTCCGGCACAGTGAGCCCCTTCCTCGTCCACCGTTTCCCCCGGGCTCGGCACCTTCAAACGTCGTAGGGGGCGCGCGCTAGGCTGGGAGGCGCCCGTCACGCTGGGAGCAGCGGTATGACAACGACGACCCACACTGGCTCAAGCGCCTTCGTTCACCCGGCGCTGTACTACCGCTCACAACAGGAGTACCTCGATTGCCTGGTGCCGTTCATCGAGGACGCTTTGGCCGCCGAGTATCCGGTGCTGGCGGCGGTGCCAGAACCCAACTTGTCGGCGCTGCGTGACGCGTTAGGCGACGCCGCGGCCGCGACCACCCTGCTCGACATGGCACGGGGCGGACGCAACCCCGGCCACATCCTCGGTGGCGTGTTGGGCGCCTTCGCCGCCAAGCACGCGCCGCGGCCGGTGCGGATGATCGGCGAGCCGATCTGGGCAGGCCGGTCCCCCGATGAATACGCGGCGTGCGTACAGCATGAGGCGCTGATCAACAAAGCGTTTGCCGGCCAAGATGTGGCGATCGTCTGCCCCTACGACACAAACACGTTGTCCCCCAGCGTGATTGATGATGCGCGCGCCACCCACCCGGTGCTGTGGGAACTCGGTTGTCCCCCGCAGGACAGCCCCTGCTTCGCGCCGGACGCGGTGTGGTCGCGGTACAACCAGCCGCTGCCGCGGGATCCCGCCGCGGCCAGCTACACAATCAACCAACTGGCCGATCTGAGCGCGGCACGCGCCTTCGCCGCCAAGTACGCGCGGTGGTTCGGTCTTGACGCGGACGGCATCGCCGACCTGCAGATGATCATCAGCGAGTTGGCGGCCAACAGTTTGCAGTACACCGCCGGGCCGTGCGCAGTGGCGCTGTGGCGGCACGACGGTCATTTGGTGTGCGAGGTCCGCGACTCCGGCTACCTCGACGACCCGCTGGCCGGGCGCCGGCCGATTGGTCGCGACGACACTCGGGGGCGCGGGCTGTTTGTGGTGAACGCTGTCGCCGACCTGGTGCGCGCCCATATCACCCCGGACGGCACCACCGTGCAGGCTCAGCTTCGGCTGAGCGACTAGATCTGCTGCCCCGCCATCGCGGCCAGCAGTTCGGCCAGGTGTACGGCCTCCTTGGCGCCGTCGCCGAATTCGTGGATCTGGGTGCGGCAACTGAAGCCGTCGGCCAGGACCACCGCCCGTGGGTCGGCGTCGCGGATCGCCGGCAGCAGCACCCGTTCCGCGCAGGCCTTGCTGACCTCCAGGTGTCCCGGCTCGAAGCCGAAATTGCCGGCCAGGCCGCAACATCCAGCTCCCAACTGTTCGACCTCGACGCCCGCATCGTGCAGCAGGTCGGTGTCGGCGTCGAAGCCCAACACCGCGTGCTGGTGACAGTGCACCTGCGCCAACGCTTTCCTGGGGACGTCACCGCGCGGCGGCCGGTAACCGGGGGTGTGCCGGGTCAGCAGTTCGGCCAGCGTCACGGTCTGGTCGCGTAACCGCAACACATCCTGGTCGTCGGGGAACAACTCGGCGGCGTCGGAACGGAATACGGCCGTGCAACTGGGTTCTAGCCCCACCACCAATCCGCCGGAGCGCAGGTGCGGCGCCAGTGCGGACACCGTGCGGGCCAGCACCGCCTTGCCGGTGCGCAACTGGCCGGTGGAGATCCAGGTGAGTCCGCAGCACAGCCGTGGCCGCGGCAGCGTTACCCGCCACCCGGCGTCCTCCAGCACCGCGACCGCGGCCCGGCCCACCTGCGGATGGAAGCAGTCGGTGAAGGTGTCCGGCCACAGCAGCACGCTGCCGCGGCGGCCCCCGGGTCCGGGTTCTGGTCGGGCGGCGAACCATTGCCGCAGGGTTTGCGTCGCGAACCGCGGAATGTCCCGGTTTTCTAGGCCGGCGGCCGCCACCGCGGCCCGGCGCAACAGCGGCGCATGGGTGACGGCGTTGGCCAGTCGCCCCATCCGGGCCGCGGTCACCAGCCGCGCCGCGACCGGCAGCCACCCCATCGCCAGGTCCGCGCGGGGCGGGCCCAGGGCCGGCCCGCGTAGTAGTGCGCCAGGAATTCGGCCTTGTAGGTGGCCATGTCGACGTTCACCGGGCAGTCGGACTTGCAGCCCTTACACGCCAGGCACAGATCCAGCGCGTCTTTGACCGCGGTGGACCGCCATCCGTCGGTGATCGGCCCGTCGCCGTGCCCGTTGAGCATCTCGAACAACAGCCGCGCCCGGCCGCGGGTGGAATGCCGTTCCTCCAACGTCACTTGGTAGGACGGGCACATCACCTGCCCGCCGCTGGTGTCGTGCTGGCGGCATTTGCCCACCCCGACGCATCGGTTGGCGGCCCGCACGAAGGAGCCGTCGTCGTGCGGGTAGTGGAAATGCAGATCCTGCGGTGCCGCCGGGGCCCAGGTGGCGCCCAGCCGCAGGTTGGCGTCCAGCGGATGCGGATCCACCACCTTGCCTGGGTTCATCCGGTTCTGCGGGTCGAAGATGTGCTTGAGTTCGCCGAACGCGGCCATCAGCCGCTCCCCGTACATCCGGGGCAGCAATTCACCGCGGGTCTGCCCGTCGCCGTGCTCGCCGGACAACGACCCGCCGAGTTCGGTCACCAGGTCGGCGGCGCGCTCCAGGAAACGACGGTAGGTGGCGACCCCGTCGGCGGTGAACAGGTCGAACGGGATCCGGGTGTGGATACAGCCCTGCCCGAAATGCCCGTAGAGGCTGGGCCCGGTGTCGCTGCTGTAGCCGAATTCCTCGTAGAGGGCCTGCAGTCGGCGCAGGTACTCCCCGAGCCGCTCCGGCGCGACCGCCGAATCCTCCCATCCCTCAAAGGTGTCCCGGTGTCCGGGGACGTGTGCGGTGGCCCCGAGGCCGCCCTCCCGGACCTGCCACAGCTCGTCTTCGATCGCCGGGTCCTCCAGGAACGACACGTCGGGGGCGTGCTCGCTTTCGTGCAGGCCGTCCAGCAGCCGCTGCCCCTGCGCGTCGGCCTCGTCCTGGTCGTGGGCGCCGAACTGCACCATCAGATACGCCGGACCCTTGGGCAGCTTTTCCAGCGCCTGCGGGTTGAGGTGCTGGATCTTCTCGTCTTTGATCAGTTTGGCGTCCAAGCCCTCCAAGGCGGTCGGCTCATACTTCAACACCGCCGGCACCGCGTCGCCGGCCTTATCCACGCTGGGATAGCCCAGCACCACCAGGGTCCGCTTCTCCAGCACCTCCACCAACTGCAGTTCGGCGCGCAGCACCGTCACCAGGGTGGATTCGCTGCCGACCAGCAGCCCGGCCACGTTGAAGTTGTTCTCCGGCAACAACGAATCCAGGTTGTAGCCCGACACCCGCCGGGGGATCTGCGGAAAGCCGGACCGGATGTCGTCGGCGAACTCGTCGCGCAGCCGCCGCAACCGCCGATACACCGTGGCCCGCAGATCACCGCGGGCCTCGATGCGGGCGAATTCCTCGTCGCTGGTTTCGCCGCACCAAAACCGGGTGCCGTCGTAGAGCAGCACCTCGAGCCGGGCGATGTTGTCGACCACCTTGCCGACGCGTTGCGCCGTTGAACCGCAGGCGTTGTTGCCGATCATCCCGCCGAGGGCGCAGTTGGCGTGCGTGGAGGGCTCCGGGCCGTAGCGCAGACCGGTGGGGCCCAGTTGCCGGTTGAGTTCATCGAGGACGATGCCGGGCTGCACCACGCAGCGCCGTGCGTCGGCGTCCACCGATTCCAACCGGTGACAGTATTTGGAGAAGTCGAGCACCACCGCGGTGTTGGTGCATTGGCCGGCCAGGCTGGTGCCGCCGCCGCGCGCCAACACCGGTGCGCCGCACTGCCGGGCGACCGCAACCGCGTCGACGGCCGCCTCCGGGGGTGCGGGGCACCACCACCCCGATCGGCACCTGCCGAAAATTGGAGGCATCGGTGGCGTAGGCCGCCCGGCTGCCATCGTCGAACCTGACCTCCCCGTCGACCCGGTCAACCAGCATGCCTTGCAATCGCGCCACGTCGACCTGCACCGCCCGCCGCTCCCTTCGTCGTCCCGGTGGGACTACCCCGCATCGACCGCGTTTATGCGAACTGCAATCACCGGTTTGGTCAGCGGCCCCGCCGGGGTACCCGCCGACGTGACCATTGCACCGATTCGGAATGAACCGGCGCTGCCGGCCGGCTACGGACCGCTGTCGACAACGGTCCACAACTGGCTCACCGGACCCGCACCCCATGTCAGCGACTTCGACGGGCTGGCGAGCAACGCCGACCCCTACGGTCTGGATCTGCAGCTGGCGCTGTATCTGTGCTACGAGCTGCACTATCGCGGGTTCGCCGGTGTCGACCCGACCTGGGAGTGGAATCCCAGCCTGTTGCAGCTGCGCGCCCAACTCGAGCAGGTATTCCTCGCCGGGGTGCGTCGTGACGTCGGTCCGATCCCGCCGCACACCACCGCCGCCGACGAAATGGACGCGCTGAGCGTCGAACCCGTCGAGGGCACCGGGCTGTCCTGGTATCTGCGGGACGCCGGAACCTGGCCGCAGATGCGCGAATACTTCGCGCACCGGTCGGTGTACCACCTCAAGGAGGGCGATCCGCACGCCTGGACCATCCCCCGGCTGATCGGCCAGGCCAAGGCGTCGTTCGTGGCGGTCGAATTCGACGAGTACGGGGCCGGGCGCGGCCCACGAATTCACCAGCAGCTGTTCGCCGACCTGATGGCCGCGGCCGGGCTGGATCCAAACTATCTGGCCTATCTCGACGCGGTGCCGGCCGAGTCGCTGGCAGTGGTGAACCTGATGTCGTTGTTCGGGTTGCACCGGCGCTGGCGGGGCGCCGCGATCGGGCATTTCGCGTCGACGGAGATCACGTCCCCGCCCGGTTCGCGCCGGCTGGTCGCCGCATTGGCCCGGATGCAGGCACCGGAACCGTGCGTGGCGTTCTACCGCGAGCACGTGGAAGCCGACGCGGTGCACGAACAGGTGGTGCGCACCGACGTGGTCGGCGACTTGATCGCCCGGGAGCCGCAGTTGCAGTCCGATGTGGTGTTCGGGATCCGGGCCCGCGAGGCGGTCGAGGACCGCCTCGCCGAGAAGATGCTGACCTCGTGGCGGGAGGGGCGCACGTCGTTACGCGGACCCTTGGACTGACCGGCAACGCCGATGGCTGGTGTCGCACAGCGGGTAGTTCTTGCTGCGTCCGCAGGCGCAGATGGCCACCATGAAGCGGTCGGATTCGACGACGCCGTCGGGGGTCTCGATGCGCGCCGGGCCGGACACCAACACCGGGCCGTTACGCACCACGCGCACGTGCGTCATTGCCGCCGCTCCTCCTCATCGCTCTGCTCTGCATCGTCGTCGGCGGGTGTCATGGCTTATCCGCCCGGATGACGACCAGCTGCTCTTCCCGGCAGCCACGCTGGATGCGGCCGGTGCGCTCCAACCAGGCCGCGCGCGCCGACAGCACCGGGCCGAACGGAATCACCTGCGAGGCCACGATTTCGGCCTCCAGCCGGGCCGACCGCAGCAACGCCAACGACCGGGGCACGTTGGCGAACACCGACTGCACCAGCAGCAGGGATCCGCCACCGCACAGCAGGCGGGTGGCCGATGCGCACAGCGGGTCGAGCACGGCGCGGCCGTCCACGCCGCCGTTCCACGACCATTCCGGGCCGCCGGCAGTCGGGATCGGGCCGGCGTCGGCGGGGGTGGGCACATACGGCGGATTGGACACGATGACCTCAAACGGCGGATCGCCCAATGCGCGGGTCCAAGGGCCTTCCCGGATTTGCACGTCGACCCCGGCGTTGCGGGCGTTGCTCCGCGAGCACCGCACCGCCCGCGGGCAGATGTCGAAGGCGGTGACACTGGCCGCCCCCAGTTCGGCCGCGGCGATCGCGACGATGCCGCTGCCGGTACACAGGTCCAGCACGCGGCGGTGCCGGGCCAAGTCGGCGCGCTCCAGCGCGGTGATCAACAGCCGTGAATCTTCCTGCGGCGCATAAACACCGTCGACGGCCAGGGTGTCGCACCAGCGGGGACCGGTGGTCAGCGTAGTCACCCGGCGGGTTTACCCGGTACCGACCCGAAGCAAACCGCGCCGTGCGGTTTACCCATCCCCCCAACGGGTAAAGAGCCCCTATGGGCAAACCGCAAGTGGTGGTGGTCACCGGTGCGAGCGCGGGAATCGGCCGGGCGGTGGTGCGGTTGCTGGCGAAACGCGGTGCCCGCATCGGCTTGCTGGCCCGCGGCGCCGCCGGCCTGAACGCG
>PPEA01000509.1 GCA_002967005.1 Mycobacterium talmoniae | reverse complement strand
GGCCGGCGGCAAGGCGCTGGCCGTGGTCGGTGAACGGGAAGCCCAGGATGTGGTTGGTGCTGGCCTCGTGATCCTGCAGCCAGTCCATCGCCGCGCCCAGCACCAGCGCCCGGATCTGCAGCACCCGCGGCTCGGTGTCCGGCAGCGCCTCCACCCGGCGGGCGGCGTTGCGGATGTCGTCCTCGGTGATCTCCCGGGTGGAACGCCCGGACAGCAGCGTCATCGCGCTGGTCAGCCGCGCGGTGGTGAAATGCCGTGAGGTGGGCGGGACTTTGTCCAGGGTCCGCACCGCCGCCGCCCGGTCGCCTTCCACCGACAGCGCCCGGGCCAGCCCGAACGCTGCGGAGATCACCCCGTCGTCGGTGCTCCACACGCTTTGGTAGAACTTGCGCTCGTCGGCGGTGCCGGCCAGCTCGGCGGTGGCCGCCAGCGCCATCTTGGGGGCCAGCTCCCCGGGAAACATGTCCAGCACCTCGGTGAAACGCTTGCTGGCCGAGTCGTAGTCACCGGTCAGCAGCTCGGCCACACCGCGGAACCACACCAGCCGCCACTGCCAGCCGACCCGCTCGGCCAAATCCTCGAGCTTTTGGGTGGCCTTGGTGACGTCGCCGAGGTCCAGCAGCGCGCGGACCTCCATCAACGGCAACTCGACGGATTCAGATAAGTCGATGCCCTCGGAGTCCAGCGCGCCGTGGCGCACCGCGCGCAGCGAATCCAGGGTCTGTACCGGCTCGGACAGCACCGTCGCCGACAGCACCGGCGCGGCGACGTCGGCCTTGTTGACCAGCGGCACCTGCAAGGCGGTGACGATCTCGCGGGCGGTCAGCTTCTCCGAGTGCACCTGCCCGTCCAGGTACACGTCGGTGTGCGCCACCAGCAGGTCCACCCCGAACGTGGAGCGCGACCGGGTGAAGATCGACGACAGCCCCGGCCGCGGCACCCCGCTGTCTTGGGCGACCACCTCGCGCAGCACGCCCATCAGCTGCCCGGACATCTCCTCGGCGGAGGCGAACCGCCGGCGCGGGTCGGGGTCGATGGCGCGGCGCAGCAACCGGCCGAACGAGTCGTAGGTCCGCAGCACCGGGTCGTCGTCGGGCAGCCCGTCGACGTAGCGGCCGTCGCGGGTGCGCAGGTTCACCGTCAACGCGGCCAGGGTGCGGCCCACCGTGTAGATGTCGGTGGCCACCGTCGGTCCGGTGCGCACGATCTCGGGTGCCTGATAGCCCGGGGTCCCGTACAGGTAGCCGAACGAGTTGATCCGCGACACCGCGCCCAGGTCGATCAGCTTGAGCTGCTCCTCGGTGAGCATGATGTTCTCCGGCTTGAGGTCGTTGTAGACCAGGCCGAGGGAATGCAGATAGCCCAGCGCGGGCAGGATTTCGAGCATGTAGGCGATGGCCTGCGCGACCGGCAGCTTTTTGCCCTTGGCCGGTTTGAGGGACTGCCCGCCGACGTACTCCATCACGATGTAGCCGACCGGATCCCCGTGCCGGTCCGGGTGCTGGACGAAGTTGAAGATCTTCACGATCGCCGGATGCGTCACCTCGGCGAGGAACTGCCGCTCGGCCATCGCGATCGCCTGCGCCTCGGCGTCCCCGGAATGCACCAGGCCTTTGAGCACCACCGGGCGGTCGTTGACGTTGCGGTCGATCGCCAGGTACACCCAGCCCAGACCACCGTGCGCCACGCAGCCCTTGATCTCGTACTGGCCGGCCACCATGTCGCCCGGTTTCAGCTGCGGCAAAAACGAATACGGGCTGCCGCAGTACGGGCACCAGCCTTCCGAGAGCGCCTTGCCCTCCGGGCCCGACCGCCCCACCGGCTTGCCGCAGTTCCAGCAGAACCGTTTGGACTCGGCGACCACCGGGTTGGTCATCACCGCGGCGAACGGGTCGATCTCGGGCACCCGCGGCATCTCCACCAGCCCGCCGCCCAGCCGGCGGATCGGGGCCACGGGGCGCAGCACCGGATGGGGTCGTTCCTGTGGTTGGGTGCCGACGTCCTCGTCCGACCCGCCGTCGGAGTCCGGATCGAACCGCGGGCGGAAGATCGCCTGGGTGGCCATCGGGCGCTGGGTTGCGGCGGAGTCGGCCAGCACGTCGGCCG
>PPEA01000508.1 GCA_002967005.1 Mycobacterium talmoniae | reverse complement strand
GGGGGCTGCGTCCGCGGGCTCGCTCACCGCGCGCGGCTCGTCGGCGTCGGGCGCGCTGCGTCGTCGACCGGGCGCCGCTGCTCCTCATCGCTGCGCGCTGCGTCGTCGTCGCGGGGGCTCATCAGTCCACGTACTTCGGGGTCGGGGGCGGCGGTGCCGGACCTAGCACCGTTAACCACTTGCGGTACAGCGTGTTCCAGGTTCCGTCCCGGCGGATGCGGTCCAGTGTGCCGTTGACGAACCGGACCAGGCCGGTGTTGTCCAGGTTAATCCCGATGCCGTAGGGCTCCTGACCCATATTGGGCCCGACGATGTGCAGGTAGGGGTCTTGGGACACCAGGCCGGCCAGGATCGAGTCGTCGGTGCTGACCGCGTCCACCTCGCGCTGCTGCAGCGCCACCAGGCAATCCGCCCAGGTCACCACCGACACGATGATCGGGGCCGGGGAAATCTCGCGGATCCGGTGCAGCGAGGTGGTGCCCTTGGCGACGCACACCCGCTTGCCGGACAGGTCGGAGGCCTGCGCGATCGGCGAATCGCGCGGGGTCAGGATGCGCTGGTTGGCGGTCAGGTAGACCGTGGAGAAGTTCACCAGTTTGCGCCGCTCGCAGGTGATGCTCATGGTCTTGACGACGATGTCGACCTGGGACTTCTGCAGCGCGGTGATGCGTTCGGCCGACGACAGGATCCGGTACTCGACCTGCGACACCGTGCCGAAGATGTCGCGGGCCACCTCACCGGCGACATCGACGTCGAACCCGGTGATCTGGCCGGTGATCGGATCGCGGAAGCTGAACAGGTTGCTGCCGATATCCAGGCCGACGATCAGCCGGCCGCGGGCCCGGATGTTGGCCACCGCGGCGTCGGCCTCGGCCGGGGTGGCGAACGGGCGCAGGCTGG
>PPEA01000507.1 GCA_002967005.1 Mycobacterium talmoniae | reverse complement strand
ACCACGCGCTCGCGCACGTCGACGACCTGCACCGACACCGCGCCGAGCAGCCGGTGCCGACCCGGCGCCAGCACCCGCGACAAGGTCCCGTCGCGGTACACCAGCGCGCGCTGGCCGGCGTCGACAATCAGTTGCTTCAGCAGGGACATTGTGCGGTCCTCCTTTCGGGCGGGTCGTGGTTAGGGATACCGCCGCCGGGCACGTCCATCGATGGGGCGTCGCGCCTCTGGACGAGCAGGCGCGGGCCGCAGGACCGATGAACCTGGTCTCCCGGGAGCGGTATCGGATATGAGAAGGAGTCGAACCTCCGAAACCGGCGGTTCTAAAAGAGCAATGCGCAGAAGCCGTGCGGTACCCCGCTTGACCTGCGTCCCCTTCTAGATCCAGGCAGCTAGGTTGCCACCCCAGCAACGTCGGCGCAACGGAATATTCGGGTGGTGACCGGGGCGCATCGGGCAACGGCTAACGTGGGCGCGGTGGGTAACAAGTCGAAGGTAATGCCGGCGCTGCTCGGCCTGGTCGGAGTGACGACGCTGCTGCTCGGCGGCTGTGACCGCGCACCGGAGCGGGCGGAGCAGGCGGATGCGTCCGCGGCGGCCGGGTTCGCCTCCGCGCTGCGCGACAAGGTCACCGCCGACGCCATGATGGCGCACCTGAGCAAGCTGCAAGATATTGCCAACGACAACAACGGCACCCGCGCCGTCGGCACCCCCGGCTATGAGGCCAGCGTGGACTACGTGGCGAACGCGTTGCGGGACAAAGGCTTCGACGTGCAGACCCCCGAGTTCCAGGCCCGGGTGTTCCACGCCGAGAAGGGCACGGTGAACGTCGCCGACCGGACATTGGACGCCCGCGCGTTGCAGTACAGCCTGGGCACCCCGCCGGACGGGGTCAGCGGGCCACTGGTGGCCGCCCCGGCCAAGGACGACAGCCCCGGCTGCAGCGCCGCCGATTACGACGGGCTGCCGGTCAAGGGCGCGGTGGTGCTCGTCGACCGCGGCAAATGCCCGTTCAAGGACAAAGAAGCCGTCGCCGTCGAGCGCGGTGCGGTGGCGATGATCGTCGCCGACAACGTCGACGAGGAGAAGATGGGCGGCACCCTGGGCGAAGACACCGACGTCAAGATCCCGGTGGTGAGCGTGACCAAATCCGAGGGCGCGACGCTGCGTGGCCTGTCCGGAACCGCCACCCTCAAGTTGCAGGCCGAGACCAAAGACGTCAAGGCCCGCAACGTGATCGCGCAAACCAAGACCGGCTCCACCCACGACGTGGTGATGCTGGGTGCGCACCTGGATTCCGTTCCGGAAGGTCCGGGGATCAACGACAACGGCTCCGGTGTGGCGGCGGTGCTGGAAACCGCACTGCAGCTGGGTAATTCGCCCGACGTGCACAACGCGGTGCGGTTCGGGTTCTGGGGCGCGGAGGAACTCGGGCTGATCGGGTCGATGAAATACGTCGAGTCGCTGGACGCCGACGCGCTCAAAGACCTTGCGCTGTACCTGAACTTCGACATGCTGGCCTCACCGAACCCGGGTTACTTCACCTACGACGGGGACCAGTCGCTAGCGCCCGACGAGCGTGGGCATCCGGTGGTGCCGGAAGGCTCGGCCGGGATCGAACGCACCCTGGTCGCCTACCTGAAGTCGGCCGGCAAGACCGCGCAAGACACCTCGTTTGACGGCCGGTCCGACTACGACGGGTTCACCCTGGCCGGTGTGCCGTCGGGGGGATTGTTCTCCGGCGCGGAGGTCAAGAAGTCGCCGGAACAGGCCAAGCTGTGGGGCGGGGAGGCCGATCAGCCGTTCGACCCGAACTACCACCAAAAGGGCGACACGCTGGAGCACATCAACAAAGACGAGCTCGGCATCAACGGCGGCGGCGTGGCCTACGCGGCCGGGCTGTACGCCCAGGATCTCAGCGGCCACAACGGTGTTCCGGTCCGTGACGACCGCACCCGCCACGTCCTCGGTCAGTGATCATGGGCGGGCCGTCAGGAAAGCGCCCAGAAACGGGGTGAGTGGGGTGCGTCTGCTCGACGGGGATGGTCACCCGCTGGTGCGGTTGCTGCGTCCACTGCGGCCGCTGCTGTCGCTGCGCACCATCGTGATCGTCGCGGCGCTGTCGGTGGTGGCCCTGGTCATCACGTTGGGCGCCTGGGTGTGGTTCGGGGTGATCAACGACCAGTACAGTCAGCTGGATCGTCGGCTGGACTCGTTGAGCAGTCTGGGCGATATCAACATGCTGCTCAAAAGCACCCAGGACCCCGCCGATCGGCCCCCGGCCGAGGATAACGTGGTGCGCACCGCGCGCATCGGCGGCACCACCGTCTCGGTGCCCGCCGATATCGTGTTGCCGCAGTTCGACAACGGCTACAACACCACCGCGATCAACGGCGTGCAATACCGGGTCCGGACCTTCACCGCGGGACGGGCCTCCATCGCGGTCGGTGCGCCGGTGACCGAAACCCAGCACCGGATCAACGAGCTGCACCTGCGGGTGCTGGGGATCTGCGGCGGCGTCATCGTCGGCACCGTGGTGGTCGGCTGGGTGATGTGGCTGATCATGATCAACCCGTTCCGGCTGCTGGCCCAGCAGGCCCGCGCCATCAGCGCCCAGTCCAAACCCGACGAGGTCAAGGTGCGCGGGGTCCGCGAAGCCGTGGAGATCGCCGAGGCCGTCGAGGGCATGCTGGCCCGCATCGGCACCGCCCAACAGCGCACCAAGGCCGCCCTGGAGTCCGCCCGCGATTTCGCCGCCGTCGCCTCCCATGAGCTGCGCACCCCGCTGACCGCGATGCGCACCAACCTGGAGGTGCTGTCCACCCTGGACCTGCCCGATGAGCAGCGTCAGGAACTGATCGGCGACGTCATGCGCACCCAAAGCCGGATCGAGGCCACGCTGATGGCGCTGGAGCGGCTGGCCCAAGGCGAGCTGACCACCGCCGATGACCACGTCCCGCTGGATATCACCGAATTGCTGGACCGCGCCGCCCACGACGCGATGCGCAGCTACCCCGACCTTCAGGTGTCGCTGATTCCCACCTCGGCGGTGCTGATGCTGGGGCTGCGACCGGGCTGCGGCTGGTGATCGACAACGCCATCGCCAACGCCGTCAAGCACGGCGGGGCCACCGAAATCGAGCTCAACGCCGTCAGTTCCGCCGACGGGGTGGAGATCACCGTCGACGACAACGGCACCGGCATCCCCGAAAACGAACGCGAAGCGGTGTTCGAACGGTTCTCCCGCGGGTCCACCGCCTCACATTCCGGCTCCGGGCTGGGTCTGGCGCTGGTGGCGCAACAAGCCGAATTACACGGCGGCACCGCGGGGTTGGAGGACAGCCCGCTGGGCGGCACCCGGCTGGTGCTGCGGCTGCCCGGCGCGCGCTGACACCGCATGCGCGTCCGCAGCTAGCGATCTGGTGTCGCGAGCAGTTTGAACAGCATGTTGTTGACGTCCATGAGCGCCTGGACATCGACCGACTCGAGCTGCTCGGTTAGCCGGGCTTTTCGCATGCTGGTGATCAGGCCGGGCGCCGCCTATCCATAGCCGACGTTCACTCCGAAACCGGCATCGGGATCGGAATCAAATATCGGGACGACGATAACGGTTGGTTCGCTTGGGATTTCGTTGTAGACGGTCGAGGAAACTATCAAGACGGTAACGCCGCTGTCGATACGCCAAATCTCGCCCCGGCGTGGGGGGTCGACTCAATGCTTCGCTAGCTCGTCGAGGTTGCGATCGGCCCATGCTTCGCTGAACGCGGCAATCTCAGGATGGGTACGCATCCACCGGTCATGTTCGGCGCACCGCCGTCGCAGGTCCTCGACGTCCAGCTGGTTCTCAATCCACGAGTCGATGGGCAGTCTGTTCAGGCCGGCATAGCGTTTGAAGGCCTGATACGCATTGTCAAAAAGTCGCAACGTAACTAACCGGACCATCGCTCGATGCTAACAACGCCGTCCCCCTGAACGTCCGCAAAACCGGTCCGCGTCTGTGGATCCCTGCGCCGGCCCCTCCTGGCTTCCACGTGTACCCCGCGAGCAGACGCAAAAGCCCCTGTTTCGGCGCGAAATTGCGGGCTTTTGCGTCTGCTCGCGGGTCTTGACCACCGCCGCCCCTTGACGCGCGCCGCGTCGTGAGGACAGAATCCTTCACGATGTAGGAAATGGGGAAGGGGAGACACTTGAACCGCTTGAGCACCGTCCGTGCCTGGCTGTCGTTACCGCAGGCCGAGCCCGCCGAGGACTACGGATTCTTCGGCCCGAATTCGGTGACCTGGAAGGTGTGGAGCTACCCGACGTCGCTGTCCATCGGATTTCAGCGGGCCGTCGTCATCGAGGAGCTCGACCCCGCGCTGGTCGCCTCGGTGGACCACACGCACGCCATCTACGACCGGCCGCGGACCCGCTACGACCGCACGCTGCGATATTTCGCCATGGTCGCGTTCGGGGACAGCCGCTCCACCGCCGAAGCCGCCGACGTGCTGGTCAAGATCCACTCCAAGGCCATCGGCGTGGACCCGGTCACCGGCGCCAGCTACGACGCCAACGACCCGGCGTCGCAGCTGTGGATCCACCTGACCGCCTGGCACTCGATCCTGTACGCCTACGAGAAGTTCGGCCCCGGCCGGCTCTCGGCCGAGGAGGAGGCGCAGTACTGGGCGGACTGCGCGCGGGCGGCCGAGCTGCAGACCTTTGACCCGGCCGACGTGCCCCGCAGCCGGGAGGGCATCCGGGAGTACTTCGAGCAGATGCGGCCACAGTTGGTCGGCTCCGGCATCGCCCACAAGGCGATGCAGCATCTGCTGCGCGCCGAGGTGATGCTGCCGCCGATGCCGCTGCTGTTGCGCCCGGCCACCCGGGTCATCGCCGCGTTTTTGCGTCGCGGCACCCTGGCCACGATGCCGCGGTGGATGCGCGAGCTGGGCGGGGTGGGCACCTCGCGGCTGCTCGACGCGCTGGTGGTGTCGCCGCTGAGCGCGGCGTTCACCGTGATCGGCGCCAGCAAGCGTCTGCAGCTGAGCCTGCTGCGGCTGATCTCGCCGATGACCCTGCCGATCGGCACCCGGGTGGTGTTGGCGATCCCGCCGAAGAACCCGGTCACCATGACGCCGCGGGAAGCCCAGGCCCGCTACGGGTATGCGGTTCCCGCGCAGGCCCACCTCGAGATGCGGGAGCGGCAGAAGAACCGGGTGTTCGGCCAGGGCTGTGCCCCCAGCGACGACGGCCTCATCGAGTCCCAGCCGATCCTGGGCAGCCTGCGATGACACTGCTGGACACCCGGCTCAGCGTCCGTCAACTCATCCATCTCGGCGTGGTCGCCGGGGTGGCCGTCGGGCTGCCGTATCTGGTCGGCGGGCTGGTCTGGGCCGGCACCCACCACCGGCACCTGGACGCGGTCGGTGGTCTGGACAAACTGTTCTCGGTGGTCGGGGAGGTAGTAGCCTGGCCGGTGCTGATCATCGCCAACGTCTACCTGCGCTGAGGTAGCGACGGACGGAGTCACCCTGCCGCCGACCGCGACAACCCACCGCGCCCGCGCCGAACACCTCGGTCCGCAGCGGCGTCGACCGCAGGTGCTCGACACGGCGTTGGACATCGCGGGCACCCACGGGGTGGCGGAGGTCACCATGGCGGCCATCGCCGAGCGGATGGGCGTCACCCGACCGGTCGTGTACGCCTGCTACAACGGGCGCGGGGAAGTGCTGGCCGCCCTGCTGGAACGCGAAGCCGACGTGGCGCTGACCAGCTTGTTCGGCATCCTGCCGCCGGAGAAGACCAGCACCGTTGAGCAGATGTTCGTCGACGGCTTCCGCGGCCTGCTCACCATCTGCCGGGAGCGACCCGCGGCCTGGCGCATCATGTACGCCGCGGACCCCGACCCGGTGATTGTCGCCGCCATCGCCCGAGGCCGGGCCCAGGTCGGCCGCCGGATGGCGGAACTGATGCGTCCGCTGCTGGAACGCCGCGAAGTCGACGACATCGATCGGGTGCTGACAGCGCTCACCGAGGTGTTCCTGTCGATCGGTGAAGCGGCCATCCGCATGGTGCTCGACCCCGAGCAGGGGTGGACCCCCGAGGAGCTGGCCGAGATCGTGGGCCGGGCCGCCTCCCGGGCCTTCCGGGTCGGCTAACGCCGGCGGCCGGGCGTCGAGACTGCGCTCACGGCGTCGAGACTGCGCTGACGGCGTCGA
>PPEA01000506.1 GCA_002967005.1 Mycobacterium talmoniae | reverse complement strand
CCGACCACGGGCCGGGCCGCTGGGATTCGCCGGCGCCGCAGCCAAATCCGGCGTCGCCCAGGCGGCGGGCTTGGCCACGCTGGCCGGCGGGCCGTTCAGCGGCGGACCGACCACCCCGATGGTGCCGCGTAGCTGGTCGGACTGAGCTAACCGATCTCGGCCAGCCGGGGCACCACCTCGTCGCCGAGGCGGCGCACGAAACCGGCCGGGTCGGGGTTTCCCGGCAGCGGGCCGGCGTTGATCATCTCGAACCCGAGCCCGGCCAGCGTTTCGACGGTCTTCAGGTAGCCGTCGAGGTCGGCGAACGGGTCGGTGAACAGGCCGACGGTCCTGCGGATTTCGGCGGGGTCGCGGTTCAGCGTCGCGCAGTGCCGGTTCAGCACTTCGACCTTGTGCGCCAGCTCATCCGGGTCGGACACGGTGGTGTTCCACACGTCGGCGTACTGGGCGACCATCCGCAGCGTCTTCTTTTCCCCGCTGCCGCCGATCAGGATGGGCGGGCGGCGGATCGGTTGCGGCGCACAGATCGTCTCGGCCAACCGGTAGTGCTTGCCGTGATAGGGACCGTCGTTGTCGCTCCACATCTGCCCGCAGGTCTGCAGCGTCTCCTCCATCATCTCGAACCGGTCGGCCAGCGGCGGGTAGGGGATGCCCAACGCGGTGTGCTCGCGTTCGTACCAGGCGGCCCCGATGCCGAGCATGGCCCGGCCCCCCGACAGCACGTCCAGGGTGGTCACGGTTTTGGCCAGCACCCCGGGATAGCGGTAGGTGACCCCGGTGACCAGCATGGTCAGCGTGATCGTCGTGGTGTGCCCGGCCAGGAAGCCCAGCGTGGTGTAGCCCTCCAGGAATGGATCCTGGGCGCGGCCGACCCCCTCCATCTGGAAGAAATGGTCGGCCAGGGTGAACATCGTCGCCCCGCCGTCCTCGGCGGCCGTCGCGGTCGCCGCCAGGGTCGGGCCCAGCTGGCTCGGGTCGCCGGGCAGAAAGTCGATGAAATGTATGCCTAATTCCATGGCGGTGCCGGTCCTTTCGTGGGTGGTCAGTCACATAGCCGGTCCAGCAGCGACATTGCCTCGAGGATGACGCGGCGTTGCGGCTCGGTGAACCGGTCGTGCATCGCGCGGGCCAGCCACTCGCGGCGGGCCTCGCGGTCGGATTCGGCGCGCCGCCGACCCTGCGGTGTCAGCGTGATCACTTGGCGGCGGCCGTCTTCGGGATCCGGACGGCGCTGGATGAATCCGTGTCGGTCCAGGCCGGCGAGTGTGGCCGCCATCGACTGGGGGCGGACCCGCTCGGCGGCGGCCAGCGCACTGGTCGACGACGGCCCGCCCTTGACCAAGCGGAGCAGCACCGCGGTCTGGGACGGGGTGAGGTCGTCGCTGGTGTCGAGTTCCCGAAGCCGGCGCCGCAGCCGGCCGAACACCACCCGCACATCACGGGCGGCGGTGACCGCGGATTCGGCGACGTCGTCCATATAGACAGCCTAGGCTGAACAGCTGAGACTGTCTATATGGGGGTGCGCTGCGGTCAGGTCATACAGACGTTGGAGAGCAGCAACACCGGCCACGACACGATCGACCCGAGGAAGGACACCACCAGGTCGATGCCGTCCAGGTCCTTGAGGTGCTCGGTGTGCGTCCCCGACCACACCACGCCGATCAGCAGATACGGCGTGCCGATGATCAACGCGATCCCGATGAGTTCGGCGACGGTGAATTTGTAGTCGAGCACCCGGCGCAGCAGCTGTAGCACCTGTGCCCTCCCTCTACCGGCGTTGCCGATCCACCTGACCTGCTTCTCCGGGTTCGTCGCATTGGCATCGCACGCACACCGAGCACCCGCTATGTTAATCAGGATTCTGATCCCCTGGGGTAGGTTTGGGAGGAGTGAACGTGGGTAGGGTGAGACGGTGACGAAATCGGTCCGAGTGCCAGCGGCTGCACCCGGAGGGATCCGGCGGCGGCCCAAGGACCGCAAAGACCAGATCGCCCGGGCGTCCGCCGAGGCGTTCAGCGCCTTGGGGTATCACGCGGTCAGCATGGAGACCATCGCGGACAAGGTCGGCATCTCGGCGCCCGCGCTGTACCGGCACTACGCCAGCAAATACCACCTGTTCGCCGGTGCGGTGCTGGCCCTGAGCCAGCAACTGGTGGATTGCACCGAGTTCGTCGACGCCGAACCCGACACCGAGGCGGCCGCCGTGCTGGACCGGGTGGTGCAGGCGCTGCTCGACGTGACGCTGGCCAACCGGGAATCCGGGGGCCTGTACCGCTGGCAGGCGCGCTACCTGGACGGCGATGATCAGCCCACCCTGATGGAACAGTTGCGGCTGGTGAACCAGCGGATCCAGCGGCCGCTGTCCGCGCTGCGGCCGTCGCTGACCTCATCGCAGCGGTGGATGCTGTCCTCCGGCCTGCTCAGCATCATCGGCAGCATCGTCGACCATCGGGTGCGGTCCTCGCGCGACGACATCCGCGCCGTGCTGACCCCGGCGGCGGCGGCCGATGTCCTCCAGCCGCACCGCCTGGAAACCGCGTTCGGCGAAGAGCCGCTCGGCGGCCGACAACAACTGGCCGCGCCGATCGGATTTCAGCTGGCTTCGGCGACTGGGTGCCTCCGCGTCGCTACCGCGGCCGGTGGGGGCGGACGCTGCCATGACGGCTCCTAGACACTTCGGTTAATCGTCACTAACGTAACACGCGTTAGTCCTGGTGAACTTGGCCTTCGCGATCCGGTGGAGGATGACGTGGCGGCGCAGTCCTACGCCCGCGGGGAGACTCACCCGGCGTTGCTGGAGACGACGATCGGCGCCAACCTGGCGGCCACCGCGGCGCGGTTCCCGCAGCGGGCGGCGCTGGTCGACGTGGCGGCCGGGCGCCGGTGGAGTTACGCCGAACTGCGGGCCGATGTGCGCCGGTTCGGCGACCGGGCTGGTGCGCGCCGGGATCGGACCCGGTGACCGGGTGGGGATCTGGGCGCCGAACCGGTGGGAATGGGTGCTGGTGCAGTACGCGACCGCCGAGATCGGTGCGCTGCTGGTGACGATCAACCCGGCCTACCGGGGTCACGAGCTGGAGTACGCGCTGCGCCAGTCCGGGCCGGCGATGGTGATCGCCGCCCCCGGTTTCAAGGGCTCCGACTACGTCGCGATGCTGGCCGACGTGACGCCGCGGTGCCCGGCGGTGGGGGAGGTGGTGTTTCTGGGCGGTGCGCGCTGGGAGGAGCTGTCCGGTGGCGCGGCCGACCCGCCGCTGTTGGCGGGGATCGCGGCACGGCTGGCTGCGCGCGACCCGATCAATATCCAATACACCTCGGGCACAACGGGATACCCGAAGGGCGCGACGCTGAGCCACCGCAACATCCTCAACAACGGTTATTTGGTGGGGGAGCTGCTGGGTTACACCGAGACCGACCGGGTCTGCATCCCGGTGCCGTTCTATCACTGCTTCGGCATGGTGCTGGGCAATCTGGCGGCCACCAGTCACGGTGCGGCCATGGTGATTCCGGGACCGGGTTTCGACCCGGTGGCCACGCTGCGCGCGGTGCACGACGAGGGCTGCACCAGCCTGTACGGGGTGCCGACGATGTTCATCGCGGAGCTGGGCGCGCCGGATTTCGCCGACTACGACCTGAGCAGTTTGCGCACCGGGATCATGGCCGGCTCGCCGTGCCCGGCGGAGGTGATGCGCACGGTGATCGAGCGCATGCACATGGCCGAGGTGGCCATCTGTTACGGCATGACCGAAACCGCGCCGGTGTCCACCCAAACCCGGGCCGATGACTCGCTGGCGCGGCGGGTGAGCACCGTCGGGCGGGTGTGCCCGCACCTGGAGATCAAGCTGATCGACCCGGACACCGGGGCGACCGTGCCGCGCGGCGCGGTGGGCGAGTTCTGCACCCGGGGCTATTCGGTGATGACCGGGTATTGGAACGAGCCGGACAAGACCGCGCAGGTCATCGACGCCGACGGCTGGATGCACAGCGGGGACCTGGCGACGATGGATGACGACGGGTATGTGCAGATCACCGGCCGGATCAAGGACATGGTGATCCGGGGCGGGGAGAACATCTACCCCCGCGAGATCGAGGAGTTCCTCTACACCCATCCCGACGTGGTGGACGCCCAGGTCATCGGGGTGCCCGACGAGGTCTACGGCGAGGAGCTGATGGCGGTGGTCCAACTGCGGGATGGGGCGCCGGAGCTGACGATCGAGGGATTGCGCGCGTTTTGCGCCGGGCGGCTCGCGCACTTCAAGATCCCGCGCTACCTGCGGGTGGTCGACGAGTTCCCGATGACGGTCACCGGGAAGGTCCGCAAGGACCTGATGCGCGAACAGGCCAGCGAATACCTGCGCGGCGACTGACAGCGCGTCGCGAGAATGGTATTGTCGGCGTCAGTTAATGATTATTAACTGAAATCGAGAGGCGGGTGGCGATGGACAAGGTCGTGGCCACGGCGGCGGACGCCGTCGCGACGTGACCGACGGGTCGTCGCTGGCCGTCGGCGGGTTCGGGCTGTGCGGAATCCCCGAGGCGCTGATCGCGGCGCTGCTGGAGTTGGGGGTCCGCGATCTGGAGACGGTGTCGAACAACTGCGGCGTCGACGGGATCGGCCTGGGTGTGCTGTTAGCCCACAAACGGATCCGGCGCACCGTCAGCTCCTATGTCGGCGAGAACAAGGAATTCGCCCGGCAGTTCTTGTCCGGTGAACTCGAGGTGGAGTTGACCCCGCAGGGCACGCTGGCCGAACGGTTGCGGGCCGGCGGGGTCGGCATCCCGGCGTTCTATACGCCCAGCGGGGTCGGCACGCAGGTCGCCGACGGTGGCCTGCCGTGGCGCTACGATTCCTCCGGCGCGGTGGCGGTGGCCTCGCCCGCCAAGGAAACCCGCGAATTCGACGGCCGCACTTACGTTCTGGAGCACGCGATCCGCACCGACTTCGCCCTGGTGCACGCCTTCAAGGGCGACCGGCACGGCAACCTGGTGTACCGGGAGGCCGCGGCCAACTTCAACCCGGACTGCGCGGCGGCCGGCCGGATCACCATCGCCGAGGTCGAGCACCTCGTCGAGCCCGGCGAGATCGACCCCGCGCAGGTGCACACCCCGGGTATCCACGTGCACCGGGTGGTGCACGTGCCCAACCCGGTCAAGCGGATCGAGAAGGAGACGGTGCGCTGATGGCCCTTACCAGAGACGAACTGGCCGCGCGGGTGGCCGCCGAGCTGCAAGACGGGCAATACGTCAACCTCGGCATCGGCCTGCCCACGCTGATCCCCAATCACATTCCCGCCGGCGTGACCGTCGTGTTGCACTCGGAGAACGGCATCCTGGGCGTCGGGCCGTATCCGCGCCGCGAGGACCTGGACGCGGATCTGATCAACGCCGGCAAGGAGACGGTCACGACCCGGCCCGGCGCGTCGTTCTTCTCGTCCTCGGCGTCGTTCGGGATCATTCGCGGCGGCCACCTCGATGTCGCGGTGCTGGGCGCCATGCAGGTCTCGGCCGTCGGTGATCTGGCCAACTGGATGATCCCGGGCAAGATGATCAAGGGCATGGGCGGGGCGATGGACCTGGTGCACGGCGCCCGGCGGGTGATCGTGATGATGGAGCACACCGCCAAGGACGGCAGCGCCAAGATCGTCGAGCACTGCAGCCTGCCGCTGACCGGGGCGCGGTGCGTGAACCGCATCATCACCGACCTGGCCGTCATCGACGTCGCCGCCGACGGGCTGCACCTGGTGGAGACCGCGCCCGGGGTGTCCGTCGATGAGGTGGTCGCCAAAACCGAACCGCCGCTGGTGCTTCCGGTCGCATCATGACCACCGCCACCTTCACCGATGAGCACCGCCGGCTGGTCGCCGAGCTGGATGCCAAGCTCGCGGCCGCCGCCCGGGGCGGCAGCGAGAAGGCGCGGGAACGCCACGTCGCGCGGGGCAAGTTGTTGCCCCGCGACCGGGTGGACCGGCTGCTGGACGCGGGCAGCCCGTTTCTGGAGCTGTCCCCGCTGGCCGCCGACGGCATGTACGACGACGAGTGCCCCGGCGCCGGCATCATCACCGGCATCGGGCGGGTGTCCGGGCGCGAATGCGTGATCGTCGCCAACGACGCCACCGTCAAGGGCGGCACCTACTACCCGATCACGGTCAAAAAGCACCTGCGCGCCCAGGAGGTGGCGCTGGGTAACCGGCTGCCGTGCCTGTACCTGGTCGACTCCGGCGGCGCGTTTTTGCCCCGCCAAGACGAGGTGTTCCCGGACCGCGAGCATTTCGGGCGGATCTTCTACAACCAGGCCACGATGAGCGCGGCGGGCATCCCGCAGGTGGCCGCGGTGCTCGGCTCGTGCACCGCCGGCGGCGCGTACGTGCCGGCGATGAGCGACGAAGCCGTCATCGTCCGCGAGCAGGGCACCATCTTTCTGGGCGGCCCGCCGCTGGTCAAGGCCGCCACCGGCGAGATCGTCACCGCCGAAGAACTCGGCGGCGGCGCGTTGCACTCGCGGATCTCCGGGGTCACCGACCACCTGGCCGACGACGACGAGCACGCGCTGCGCATCGTGCGGCGGATCGTGAGCACCTTCGGCCCGCGCGAACCCAGCCCCTGGGAGGTGATCCGCAGCAGGGAACCGCAGCACCCGGCCACCGAGCTGTACGACGTGGTGCCGCCGGACCCGCGGGTGCCCTACGACGTGCACGAGGTGATCACCCGGCTGGTCGACGGCAGCGAATTCGCCGAGTTCAAGGCCGAATACGGCAAGACGCTGGTGACCGGCTTCGCCCGCATCCACGGCCATCCGGTCGGCATCATCGCCAACAACGGGGTGCTGTTCGGCGAATCCGCGGTCAAGGGCGCGCATTTCATCGAGCTGTGCGACAAACGCCGCACCCCGCTGCTGTTCCTGCAAAACATCGCCGGGTTCATGGTGGGCCGCGACTACGAGGCCGGCGGCATCGCCAAACACGGCGCCAAGATGGTCACCGCGGTGGCCTGCGCCCGGGTGCCGAAGCTGACCGTGGTGATCGGCGGCTCCTACGGCGCCGGCAACTACTCGATGTG
Source organism: Mycobacterium talmoniae (assembly GCA_002967005.1). Classification (GTDB taxonomy): domain Bacteria; phylum Actinomycetota; class Actinomycetes; order Mycobacteriales; family Mycobacteriaceae; genus Mycobacterium; species Mycobacterium talmoniae. The sequence goes on along the minus strand of PPEA01000506.1, from coordinate 509 downwards.
CGGCCGGGCGTATTCGCCGCGGTTTTTGTGGATGTGGCCCAACGCCCGGATCTCGGTGATGGGCGGTGAGCAGGCCGCGTCGGTGCTGGCGACGGTGCGCGGCGATCAGCTCGAGGCGGCGGGCACGCCGTGGACGGCCGAGCAGCAAGAGCAGTTCAAGGCGCCGATCCGCGACCAGTACGAGGCGCAGGGCAACCCGTACTATTCGACCGCGCGGTGCTGGGACGACGGGATCATCGACCCGGCGCAGACCAGAACCGTGGTGGGGCTTGCGCTTTCGGTGTGCGCGAACGCGCCGCTGGACCCGGTTTCCTACGGCGTTTTCCGGATGTGAGGCCCATGTTTGACACGGTGTTGGTGGCCAACCGCGGCGAGATCGCGGTGCGGGTGATCGCCACGTTGCGCCGACTGGGCATCAGGGCGGTGGCGGTCTACAGCGACGCCGACGCCGGCGCCCGGCACGTGTGCGAGGCCGACACCGGGGTGCGGCTGGGTCCCGGAAAGATCAG
>PPEA01000505.1 GCA_002967005.1 Mycobacterium talmoniae | reverse complement strand
CGCCGCCGCCGGGATCCGAGCCGGCGATCGTCAGCACCCGCGCGGGGTGGACCCCGGCGCGGGCAGCGGCAGCAACGTCACTGGGAAATCGGCAGATACACCCGGTTGCCGCGCTCGGCGAACTCGGCCGACTTCTCCGCCATCCCCATCGACAGCGCCGCCTCGATGTCCTCCTCGGACTCCAACCCGTGCTCGGCGGCGTAGTCCCGCACATCCTGGCTGATCCGCATCGAGCAGAACTTCGGCCCGCACATCGAGCAGAAGTGCGCGGACTTGGCCGGCTCGGCCGGCAGCGTCTCGTCGTGGAACTCCCGGGCGGTGTCCGGGTCGAGCGACAGCGCGAACTGGTCATACCACCGGAATTCGAACCGCGCCTTGCTCAGGGCGTCGTCGCGGTCCTGCGCCCGCGGGTGCCCCTTGGCCAAATCGGCGGCATGCGCGGCGATCTTGTAGGCGATCACCCCGTCCTTGACGTCCTTGCGGTCCGGCAACCCCAGGTGTTCCTTGGGCGTGACGTAGCACAGCATCGCGGTGCCGGCCTGGGCGATGATCGCCGCGCCGATCGCCGAGGTGATGTGGTCATAGGCCGGGGCGATGTCGGTGGCCAGCGGGCCCAGCGTGTAGAACGGCGCCTCGTCGCACCATTCCTCTTCCAGCCGCACATTTTCCACGATCTTGTGCATCGGCACGTGGCCCGGGCCTTCGATCATCACCTGGGCGCCACGGGATTTCGCGATCTTGGTGAGCTCGCCCAGGGTGCGCAGCTCGGCAAACTGCGCCTCGTCGTTGGCGTCGGCGATCGATCCCGGCCGCAGCCCGTCGCCGAGTGAGAACGTGACGTCGTAGCTGGCCAGGATGTCGGCGAGCTCCTCGAAGTGGGTGTACAGGAACGACTCCTGGTGCCGCGACAGGCACCACGAGGCCATGATCGACCCGCCGCGGGACACGATGCCGGTGACCCGCTTGGCGGTCAGCGGCACATACCGCAGCAGCACCCCGGCGTGCACGGTCATGTAATCCACGCCCTGCTCGCACTGCTCGATCACGGTGTCGCGGTAGATCTCCCAGGTCAGCTTGGTGGGATCCCCGTTGACCTTCTCCAGCGCCTGATAGATCGGCACGGTGCCGACCGGCACCGGCGAGTTACGCAGGATCCACTCCCGGGTCTCGTGGATGTCCTTGCCGGTGGACAGGTCCATGATGGTGTCGGCCCCCCAGCGGGTGGCCCACACCATCTTGTCGACCTCCTCGGCGATCGAGGAGGTGACCGCGCTGTTGCCGATATTGGCGTTGACCTTGACCGCGAACGCCTTGCCGATGATCATCGGCTCGATCTCGGGGTGGTTGTGGTTGGCCGGGATCACCGCGCGGCCGCGGGCCACCTCATCGCGCACCAATTCGGCGGGCAGCCCCTCGCGGGCGGCGATGTAGGCCATCTCTGCGGTGATCTCACCGGCCTGGGCCCGCTGCAGCTGGGTGCCGCGGTCGCGCACCACGCCCGGCCGCGGCGGCAGCCCGGCGTGCACGTCGATCACCGCGTCGGGGTCGGTGTAGGGCCCGGAGGTGTCGTAGAGGTCGAAGTGTTCCCCGTTGGTGAGGTTGACCCGCCGGAACGGCACCTTGGCACCAGGCACGCCGTCGAGCTCGTGGTAGTGCTTGGTGCTGTACGGAATGGGTCCGGTGGTCACGGACGGGGATACAGCCAACTCGGTCATCTCATCTCCCTACGCCGGCATTACCCGGTCAGGTTCGTACGGTCGACGGCGCCCCAGCCGTCCTCTCAGCGCACTCGACGCGCGCTCCCGCGTGGTCTGGTGTGGGACCGTTCCCACGCTAGCGCAGCCGACCGCTCGTCTGCAGGCCCGTGGCGACGGGAATTAGGCCGAAATCATTTGCATAGCTAACATATGCGTTTTGTGGTGACCCGATGACGACCGAGATCCCGACAACACCGCCCGGCGCCGACCCGTCGACCGTCGACGCCGGTGCCGTCGCGACCACCCGTCGGCGGCTGGCCTACGACCACGACCACCCGTTTTACAAGTGGATTGCGCTGTCCAACACCACGCTGGGGGTGCTGATGGCGACCATCAACTCCTCGATCGTGCTGATCTCGCTGCCGGCGATCTTCCGCGGCATCGGGCTCAACCCGCTGGACCCGTCCAACGTCAGCTACCTGCTGTGGATGCTGATGGGTTACCTGCTGGTCTCCGCGGTGCTGGTGGTGCTGTTCGGGCGGCTGGGCGACATGTTCGGCCGGGTCCGGATCTACAACCTGGGTTTCGTGGTGTTCACCGTCGCGGCGGTGGCGCTGTCGGTCGACCCGTTCCACCTCGGGTCCGGCGCGGTGTGGCTGATCGTGTGGCGGGTGGTGCAGGGGGTGGGCGGCGCGATGCTGATGGCGTCGTCGGCGGCGGTCCTCACCGACGCGTTCCCGGCGAACCAGCGCGGTATGGCGCTGGGCATCAACCAGGTCGCCGCGGTGGCCGGCTCGTTTCTGGGGCTGCTGCTGGGCGGGGCGCTCTCGGAATGGGATTGGCGCGCGGTGTTTTGGGTCGGGGTGCCGATCGGGGTGCTGGGCAGCATCTGGGCGGTGCGCTCGCTGCACGAACTCGGGGAGCGCACCCCGGGGCGGCTGGACTGGGCCGGCACCGCCACGCTGGGGCTCGGGTTGACCGTGCTGCTCACCGCCATCACCTACAGCATTCAGCCGCACGGGGATGCGCCGACCGGATGGACCAACCCGGCGGTGCTGGGCGCGCTGGCGCTGGGGGTGGCCGCGATCGCGGTGTTCTGCGTGATCGAGTTGCGGGTGCGCTACCCGATGCTCGACGTGCGGCTATTCAAGAGCAAACCGTTCGCGTTCGGCAACGTCGCGGCGCTGATGGCGGCGGTGGGCAGCGGCGGCCTGCAGTTCATGCTGATCATTTGGCTGCAGGGCATCTGGCTGCCGCTGCACGGCTACAGCTACGAATCCACCCCGCTGTGGTCGGGGATCTATCTGCTGCCGATGACCTGCGGGTTTTTGCTGGCCGGCCCGCTGGCCGGGGCGCTGTCGGACCGGTGGGGGGCTCGCCCGTTCACCGTCGGCGGGATGCTGGTGGCGGCCGGCACCTTCGTGGCGCTGACCCTGATCCCGGTGAACTTCCCCTACTGGCTGTTCGCGGTGCTGGTCTTCCTCAACGGCCTGGGCGGCGGCGTGTTCACCGCGCCCAACTCCGCGGTGATCATGTCCAGCGTCCCGGCCGATCACCGCGGCTCGGCGTCGGGGGTGCGGGCCACCGTCTTCAGCGCCGGCATGTCGCTGTCGATCGGGGTGTTCTTCTCGCTGATGATCGTCGGGCTGGCGAATTCGCTGCCCGGCGCGATGAGTTCGGGGCTGCGTGACCACGGGGTGCCGGCCGGGATCGCCGACCAGGTGGCGCACACCCCGCCGGTGGGCAGTCTGTTCGCCGCGTTCCTGGGTTACAACCCGATTGCCGAACTGTTGGCGCCCTCCGGAGCCCTGCAGCGGCCCGGGGTGCAGGCCGACGTGCTGACCGGGCACACCTTCTTCCCGTTGCTGATCTCCGGGCCGTTTCACACCGGGCTGGTGGTGGTGTTCTCGGCCGCCACCGTGATGATGGTGCTCGGTGCGCTGACCTCCCTGGTCTCGGCCGGTCGGTACGCGACCGAGGTGCGGCCCACCCGCTGACCCGCCGCACTCACAGCGGGTTCACAGTGGGTTCCCGGCGTTTTGGATTGACCCGGGTGGCACCCTGATGCAATATGGAGCGGCAAGCACCTCGTTAGGTGAGGCGGCTACACGGACATAGGCCACTGACCCCGAACGTCGAAAGACGCCCCGGGTCAGGACAGCTCTTCCCGGCTTAAGGGTTGAGCCCAAGTGGCTTCCGGGATTCCCGGATTACGCCGTGTAGTGCCGAAGCTCTGACGAGAGGGGTGCGGCTCTTCCGGCAATCGCCGGGGTCCGCCTCCTGCCGTGTGAACCATGGCGCGTAGCCACGCGCCGCGACCGAGAGGAGGTGAGGGACGAGTGAGTTCCAGTGATAGTCCGTGCCGATATCCGGCGTCCGTGTCGTCCCGAACCGATCGGTCGCGCGCCGCAATCAGCTGAGCAATCGCTCCTGGACAGGTAACCCCAAGGCGTTCATCGCCTGAGCAGGGCCTACCGCTGGCGTGTGCGGATCCCTTCCGTGACAACCGGTGCCGCTTCCTGAAGTACTTCCCGGATTTTTTCCACTAGGAGGCAACCATGGTTGCGATTGCTTACACCGACATCTCAGCGCCCGTGCAGCCGGTCCGCCCGGCCAAGAAGGCGCTGCACAAGCTGGACCGCCAGGCGGTCAGCACCATGTCTGACCCCGTGGTGGATATGACGACCCGGCTGCTCAGCGTTCCGCTGCACCAGCTCTACGCCCTGCTGTGGCGGGTTGGGGTGCTCTCGGTCGACGACTGACGCCCCCGGCCCACCGCGGCCCGGCGGTCCGCGCGTCGAGATTGAAGCCACGCAGGTGCGTACTCGCACTTTCCCTGCGTGGCTTCATTTTCATTCAATCTGGGGGATAGGGGGCCGACGCGGCCCGGCCGGTCAGGCCTCCTCGAGCGCCTCGCCGAACTGCTCCAGCAACTGGTTGTGGTGGTTTTGGGCCAGGATGTGCCCGGCGGCGACGGCGATGGCGACCGGCCAGTCGATGATCTCGAAGGCGGCCAACGCCGCCAACCCGCCGTAGTAGGCCAGCTGGTCGGGCCGCGGCACCGTCACCCGGCCCAGCAGCGGCAGGTTCACCGCGAACGTCTCACCGGCGCGGATGTGCGCGACGGCCTCCCGCTGGGTGGTGCCGCGGCGTGTCTTGTTGTCGGCCATCATTCGCCTTTCGGTAACGGGGGATCTGCCGCCGGAGCTCGACGCGTCGCCACCGGACGCAGCTCGACGACCGTCGCCGGGACCGACC
>PPEA01000504.1 GCA_002967005.1 Mycobacterium talmoniae | reverse complement strand
GCTCACCGGGCTCGGCGGTGCTGGCCGGGCGCGCTGGTCGGGCACCGAGCGGCCGCGCCGCGCTGGGCGCGGCCGGGTGGGGGCGTTGCTGATCGTGGCCAGCAAGGCCGCCGACACCTGGCTGCGGATCACCGCGCTCAGCCGGCCTCGGGTGCTCGACGAGTACGCGATGCTGGCCGACCACGCATTCGCCCAGCCGTCGTGGCTGGTCGGGCGGGTGATCGACGCGGCCGGCCCGGCCCCGTACGCGGTGCTGCACTGGGTGTATATCGAGTTGCCGGTGGCGGCGATGGTGGTCGCGGTCTACCAGCTGCGCAATGTCACCGTCGACGGCTGGCCGCGACATCACCTGATGCGAACCTTCGTGGTGCTGGGCCTGATCGGGCCGCTGATCTATCTGCTGTTTCCGGTGGTCGGCCCGATCTACGCGTTCGGCGCCGAAGGCCACGGCTGGCAAATCGCCAACTACTGGCCGCACATCCTGCCGCCGGCCGGCTTTGCCCCGCACGCGCTGCCATTCGACGACATCACCCCCCGCAACTGCATGCCCTCCATGCACACCGGGTGGGCGCTGCTGGTGTTCATCCACTCCCGCGGCGGGCCGCGTTGGCTGCGCTGCGGCGGCACGGTGTGGTTGGTGGGCACCGTGACCGCGACGCTGGGGTTCGGTTACCACTACGGCGTCGACCTGGTGGCCGGTGCGGTGCTGTGCCTGACCGTGGAGGCCGCGCTGCGGGATCCGCAGCGCGGCTGGGGCGTGCGGCGCATCGGGTTGGTCGCCGGGGGAGCGACGTTCCTGGCGATCTTGCTGCTGTGCTACCGCTACCTGGCCGCGGCCATGGCCCAGCTGCCGCTGCTGTTCGGCCCGGTGATCCTGGGCGCCCTGGCGGTGTTCGTCGCGGCGTTCTTTGCCCGGCCCGCGAGCGTGAAACTAGGTGCACTGTCGACCGCCCCACGTGAAGCTAGCTTCACGCTCGGTGACCCGCGTTAGTCGCGGCGCAGCTCCACCAGCACCGGCGCATGATCGCTGGGCGCCTTCCCCTTCCGTTCGTCGCGGACAATCTCGGCATGGGTGACCCGCTCGGCCAGCGCCGGTGAGCCCAGGATGAAGTCGATCCGCATGCCTTGTCGCTTCGGGAAGCGCAGCTGGGTGTAATCCCAGTAGGTGTAGACACCCGGGCCGGGCGTGAACGGCCGGACCACGTCGGCGAATTGGGCGTCCACGATGGCGTTGAACGCCTTGCGTTCCGGCTCGGAGACGTGGGTGGCCCCGGCGAAGAACTCCATGCTCCACACGTCGTCGTCGGTCGGGGCGATGTTCCAGTCGCCGACCAGCGCGATGGGCGCCGCCGGGTCGTCGCGCAGCCAGTCCTCGGCGCTAACCCGCAGCGCGGCAAGCCAATCCAGCTTGTAGGTGTAGTGCGGGTCGGTCAGGGCGCGCCCGTTGGGCACATACAGGCTCCACACCCGCACCCCGGCGCAGGTCGCCGCGGCGCTGCAGAACGCCGGGGTGCCGGCCGGCCCGATGAACCGGCATCCCGACATCCCGGAGGATCCCGCAGCTGCGGCACCGACGGCTGTTCCGCGAGATGACCCACCCGCTGATCGACCACCCGCTGCCGGCCGAGACCGGACCCGCGCCGTTTCGGCACATTCCGGCAGCGCCGCAGCGGCCGGCGCCGCTGCCGGGTCAGGACACCCGGGCCATCTGCAAGAACGTGCTCGGGCTGGAGCCGGCGCGCATCGAGCAGCTGATGGACACCGAGCTGCGCGGCGGCGACGAGCTGATGACCGAGGCCGTCACCCACCTGTTCGAGGCCGGCGGGAAACGGTTCCGGCCGCTGTTCACCGTGCTGTCCGCGCAGCTGGGGCCCGAGCCGGACGCCTGGCAGGTGACGGTGGCCGGCGCGGTCATCGAGCTGGTGCACCTGGCGACGCTGTACCACGACGACGTGATGGACGAGGCCCAGGTGCGCCGCGGCGCGCCCAGCGCCAACGCCCGGTGGAGCAACAATATTGCGATCCTGGCCGGGGATTACCTATTCGCGACGGCCTCGCGGCTGGTGTCGCGGCTGGGCCCGGAGGCGGTGCGGATCATCGCCGAGACGTTCGCCCAGCTGGTGACCGGCCAGATGCGGGAGACCCGGGGCGCCGACGCCGCGGCCGACCCCATCCAGCACTACCTGAAGGTGGTGTACGAGAAGACGGCCTGCCTGATCAGCGCGTCGGGCCGGTTCGGGGCCACCTTTTCCGGCGCCGACGCCGACCAGGTGGAGCGGCTGTCCCGGCTGGGCGGCATCGTGGGCACGGCGTTTCAGATCTCCGACGACATCATCGACATCGATTCCGACCCCGACGAGTCCGGCAAGCTGCCCGGCACCGACCTGCGCGAGGGCGTGCACACCCTGCCGGTGCTCTACGCGCTGGCCGAATCCGGGCCCGACGCGACCGGCTGCGCGCCCTGCTGGTCGGGCCGATCGACGACGACGACGCGGTGGCCGAGGCGCTGCGGTTGCTGCGGCGCTCGCCCGGCATGGTCAGGGCCAAGGAGACGGTGGCCGACTACGCCGCGCAGGCCCGCGCCGGAGCTGGCCGAGCTGCCCGACGTGCCCCGGTCGCCGCGCGCTGGCCACCCTGGTCGACTACACCATCAACCGGCACGGCTAGCTGCGTGTGCGGAACCTACCGCTTCCGATGGGCGTTTAATCAGCAATATCGGGTGCACGGAGGAGGAGCTGATGACCTGGCATCCGCATCACAACACGTTCAAGACGTTCGCGCTGCTGGTCGGGATGTCGGCGCTGATCGTGTTCGTCGGCGCGCTGTTCGGTCGGACGGCGTTGTTCCTGGCCGCGCTGTTCGCGGTCGGCATGAACATCTACACCTACTTCAATAGCGACAAGCTGGCGTTGCGGGCCATGCACGCCCAGCCGGTCACCGAACTGCAGGCCCCGGCGATGTACCGGATCGTGCGCGAGCTGGCCACCACCGCGCACCAGCCGATGCCGCGGCTGTACATCAGCGACACCAACGCCCCCAACGCGTTCGCCACCGGCCGCAACCCGCGCAACGCCGCGGTGTGTTGCACGACCGGGATTCTGGGCATCCTCGACGAGCGGGAGCTGCGGGCGGTGCTGGGCCATGAGCTGTCGCACGTCTACAACCGCGACATCCTGATCTCGTGTGTGGCCGGTGCGCTGGCGTCGGTGATCACCGCGCTGGCCAACATGGCCATGTTCGCCGGCATGTTCGGCGGCGGCAACCGCGAAGGTGGCGGCAATCCCTTTGCGTTGCTGCTGGTTTCGATGCTGGGCCCGATCGCGGCGTCGGTGGTGCGGCTGGCGGTGTCACGGTCGCGGGAGTACCAGGCCGACGAGTCCGGTGCCGAGTTGACCGGTGACCCGCTGGCGCTGGCGTCGGCGCTGCGCAAGATTTCCAGCGGCGTGCAGGCCGCGCCGCTGCCGCCGGAGCCGCAGCTGGCCAGCCAGTCGCACCTGATGATCGCAACCCGTTCCGAGCCGGCGAGCGGATCGGGTCGCTGTTCTCC
>PPEA01000503.1 GCA_002967005.1 Mycobacterium talmoniae | reverse complement strand
CATCCGTGCCGGCCGCACCGACGTCCGGCTCACCGACCAGCGTGCGGGTTTCGCAGGCGGCGGGCAGATCCTCGGGTAGCCGCAGCAGCCGCTCGGGCACCGCCAGCCAGGGCGTCAGGTCGCGCTGCGCATACCAGTCGACGATCGCCGGGATGCTGCTCGCGTGCGCGAACATGTCCAGGGGGACAGCCGAATTCGCCCGCAGGGTGGATCCGTGGCCGGCGCGCAGCAGCCACCCGTCCAGCCACTGGTGCTCGACCCCGGGCCAGGCCAGCGCGGCCGCCTGCTCCACCGCCCGGATCTGCGAGTTCTTCACCGGCCGATCGGTGAGCCGGCGCACGTACAGCACGTCGTCGCGGCGGAACTCGTGCACGTCGCCGTCGCGGGTCTGCACCCGCACCCGCGGGCCGACCTCGACCAGATACCCGATGACGTCACCCATCGGCGGGTCCGACCCCGCGGGCCGCAGGTAACGCAGGCTGACCCGCGTGCCGACGCCGGGCAGCTGGACCATCAGTGGCCGAACCGGGTCGGGCACCTCGCCCGGCATCCACGACAGGCCGGGGACGCCCCAGCCGTGCGATTTGACCGCGCGCTTGGCGCTGCGGGCGTGCCGGCCGATCAGCCGGTCCAGGTACAAGAACCCGTCGAGGTGCCCGGTCTCGTGCTGCAGCATTCGGGCGAACAGGCCGGTGCCCTCCAGGGTGATCGGGCTGCCGTCGGCGTCGAGCCCGGTGACTTTCGCCCACGTCGCCCGGCCGGTCGGGAACGACTCGCCGGGCACCGACAGGCAGCCTTCGTCGTCGTGGTCCGGGTCGGGCATGGTCTCGGGGATCTCGGAGGTTTCCAGCACCGGGTTGATCACCACGCCGCGGCGCCGCGCCGCCTTGCCCCGGTCGTCGGGGCAGTCGTAGACGAACAGCCGCAGCCCCACCCCGATCTGGTTGGCCGCCAACCCGACGCCGTTGGCGACGTCCATGGTCTCGTACAACGTGGTGATCAGCTCGCCCAGATCCGCCGGCAGCGAACCGTCGGCGCCGACCGGCACCGGTGTCGTCGGGGTGTGCAGGACGGGATCGCCCACGATGCGGATGGGAACGACTGCCATGACCGGCAAGCTTAGGTCAGCCGACGATGCGCGCCGCGACGCGGCGGGCTGAGGAGGCTGACAATCGGGTCCAGTAGCCGACGATGCGTGCCGCGACGCGGCGGGAGGTGGCGGCCAGCAATTCATCGAGTCCGCCGACTCGCGGGGCGGGGTTCCGGCCCAACACCTGCAGCCGTGGTTGAATGTTCGCCGTAACCCGCCGACGTTGCGGCACCACATTTGAAGGTCATTCAAGAATTCGGGGAAGGGTCCAGGGGAGCGATATGGACGGCGCTATGGCGCGGGCTAATCGATCGGGGGACGACTCTGAAATCATTGATGGGCTAACCCGTCGTGAACACGACATCCTGGCCTTCGAGCGGCAGTGGTGGAAATACGCGGGCGCCAAGGAAGAAGCGATCAAAGAGCTGTTCTCGATGTCGGCGACGCGGTACTACCAGGTGCTCAACGCGCTGGTGGACCGTCCCGAAGCGTTGGCCGCCGACCCGATGCTGGTCAAACGGTTGCGGCGGCTGCGGGCCAGTCGGCAAAAGGCGAAGGCCGCCCGCCGACTCGGCTTCGAGGTGCCCTGATCGCGCGCTGCGTTTTCGGGTTCTGATCAACTCCCCGATACAGTGGGCTCGATGAACGAGCGCGTCCCCGACTCCTCCGGCTGCCATTGCGCGCCATGGTGATGGTGCTGCTCTTTTTGGGCGTCATCTTCTTGCTGGTCGGATTCCAGGCGATGAGCTCCAGCGGCAGCGGCGACGACGACGACGTGTCGGCGACCACCGTGACATCGGTCACCACCTCGGCCACCCCGTCGTCGAAAAAGGCGGCGCCCAAGGCCGACGTCCGAGTGTACAACATCTCCGGCCAGGAGGGTCTGGCCGGGCAGACCGCCGACCGGCTCAAGGGCGCCGGCTGGAATGTCACCGAGACCGGCAACATGAGGTTGGACAGTGTGTCGGTCACCACGGTGTACTACAACCCCGACACGCCCGGCGAGAAAGAGTCCGCGGAGGCGGTGGGCAAGCTGCTGCACGCGCCGGCGGAGCCCCGCATCGCCGACCCCGACGTCGCCGATCAACCGCCGGGCGTCATCGTGGTGGTGGCCAGCTAAGGCGGGTTGGGGCCGACCGCCGATGGCGCCAGGCTAGGCTATCCGGCATGGTCACGCCCGGTCATCGCAAAAGTCTCGCCGCTGTCCTGTTCGCCGCTCCGGTCGCGCTGCTAAGCGCCTGCAGCCCCAACCAGCCGCCGTCGGACACACCGGGAACCACGCCGTCGGTGTGGACCGGGTCGCCGGCGCCGTCCACGTCACACGAGGAAGGCGGGCCGGTCGCCCCGGAGAGCCTGACCACCCACCTCAAGGCGCCGGACGGCACCGAGGTCGCCACCGCCAAGTTCGAATTCGACGCCGGCTACGTCAAAGTCACCGTGGCGACCACCGGTTTGGGCCAGCTCAGCCCCGGATTCCACGGCATGCACCTGCACAAGATCGGCAAATGCGAGGCGAACTCGGTGGCGCCCACCGGGGGTGCGCCCGGCGACTTCTTGTCGGCCGGCGGACACTTCCAGGCGCCCGGGCACACCGGCGAGCCGGCCAGCGGCGACCTGACCTCGCTGCAGGTCCGCAAGGACGGTGCCGCGCTGCTGGTGACCACCACCGACGCGTTCACCAAGGACGACCTGACCGCGGGAGAGGGCACCGCGCTGGTCATCCACGGCGGCGCGGACAACTTCGCCAACATTCCGCCGGAGCGCTACACCCAGGTCAACGGCTCACCCGGGCCCGACGAGATGACGATGTCCACCGGTGACGCCGGCAAGCGGGTGGCGTGCGGTGTCATTGGGTCCGGCTAGCACGCCGACCAGCAGGGCGCCCGCCCATATCGATTTCGCCGGCTCGGCCCGGCCGACGGTCGGCGTGGAATGGGAGTTCGCGCTCGTCGACGCGGCAACCCGCGACCTGAGCAACGAGGCGGCCGCGGTCATCGCCGAGATCGGCGAGAACCCGCACGTGCACAAGGAATTGCTGCGCAACACCGTCGAGGTCGTCAGCGGGGTGTGCGAGTGCACCGGGCAGGCGGTGGAAGATCTGCGCGGCACGCTGAGCACCGCCCGCCAGATCGTGCAGGGCCGCGGCATGGAACTGTTCTGCGCGGGCACCCACCCGTTCGCGCAGTGGTCCGCGCAAAAGCTCACCGACGCACCGCGCTACGCCGAGCTGATCAAGCGCACCCAGTGGTGGGGTCGGCAGATGCTGATCTGGGGGGTGCACGTACACGTCGGAATCCGCTCGGCGCACAAGGCGATGCCGATCATGTCGTCGCTGCTGAACTACTACCCGCATCTGCTGGCGCTGTCCGCGTCCTCACCGTGGTGGAGCGGTGAGGACACCGGCTACGCCAGCAATCGGGCGATGATGTTTCAGCAGCTGCCCACCGCCGGGTTGCCGTTCCAGTTTCAGACCTGGCGCCAGTTCGAACGCTTCGTGCACGACCAGAAGAAGACCGGGATCATCGATCACATGAACGAGATCCGTTGGGACATCCGGCCTTCACCGCATCTGGGCACCCTGGAGGTGCGGGTCTGCGACGGGGTGTCCAACCTGCGGGAACTCGGTGCGCTGGTGGCGTTGACCCATTGTTTGGTGGTGGATCTGGACCGCCGACTGGACGCCGGTGAGACGCTGCCGACCATGCCGCCCTGGCATGTCCAGGAAAACAAGTGGCGGGCCGCCCGGTACGGGCTGGACGCGGTGATCATCTTGGACGCCGATTCCAACGAGCGGCTGGTCACCGACGATCTCGACGACCTGCTGACCCGGCTGGAGCCGGTGGCCAAAACCCTGCACTGCGTGGACGAGCTTGCCGCGGTCGCGGAAATCTACCGGGTCGGCGCGTCGTACCAGCGGCAGCGGCGGGTGGCCGAGGAACACGACGGTGATCTGCGCGCGGTGGTCGACGCACTGGTCGGTGAATTGGACCTGTAGCCGTGTACATTCCTGACTTGCCGATGTTCCCGCTCGAGTCGGCGCTGCTGCCCGACGAGGAACTACCGCTGCGGATCTTCGAGCCGCGCTACCGCGACCTGGTGAGCGACTGCCTGCGCGGCGACCGGCGGTTCGGGGTGGTGCTGATCGCCCGCGGCCGCGAAGTCGGCGGCGGTGATGAGCGCTGCGACGTCGGGGTGATCGCCACCATCACCGAGCACCGCAAGCTCGGGTTCGGCCGTTACGTATTGCGCAGCCGGATGGGGGAGCGGCTCCGGGTCGCCGAGTGGTTGCCGGATAACCCGTATCCGCGGGCCGTCGCGGCTATTTGGCCCGATGAGCCGGGCCCCCCGGTCGGCGCGGCGGCGCTGCGCGAGGTGGAGGACCGCGGCTATGCGCTGCTGGAGCGGATCGCGACCGCCCGTGGTCTCCGGTTGCCGGCCCGCGAGCTGATGTTCAGCGGCACCGGCGAGGCCGGAAAACGGTTGTACTCCCTGGCGACTCGGATCCCGATCGGTCCCGCCGACCGCTATGCGGTGCTGGCGGCGCCGTCGGTGGTCGACCGTTTGGCGGTGCTGCACGAGGCGATCGACACCCTGGCCGCGATGGTGGAATTCCAGCTATCGGAGTGACTTTCGTGACTCGCTAGGGCGTCCAGGTCACCATCTCGCTTTGTCGGTTCTTCGGATCCCAGATCACCCGGGCCGGCGCCGCGGCGCCGTTGTCGGCCAAGAAGATCTGGCAGCCGGAAATCCGCTGGCCGACGGGGGCCTCCTTGAAGTCGACGGGGGACGCCGGTTCGCAGTTGAACTTGTGGTTGTCGAACGGGTGATTGAGGTCGCCGGTAAAACGCAACGGGGAGAACACGGTCAGGTGGGTGAGGTAATCGTCGCCGTTGCTGACGTAGAACGAGTCGATGCCCTCCGGTTGCGGGCCGTCCACCTTGGTGAGCGTGTAGTGCAAGTAGTAGCCGGTCTTGTCGGCGTATTTCGAGGCGTCCTCGAGTTGTTGGAAGTCCGCGGGATCCGCCGTGTCGAGACTGTCGACGGTCAGCTCCGCCGAGCCCTTCTCGTCGGTGACGTGGGCGCTTTGGCCGAACGTCAGGTGCAAACTCGAATCCTCCGTCGTGGTCGAGCATGCCGTCGCCAGGACCGCGCACGCGGCCGCCGCCGCCAATCGTGAGTACACGCCGCGGATACTAACGCACCTGCGCGCTGGCCTGGCCTGACGTTGATTCTGCGGCTACCACGGAAAAGTGCGAGTGGGGAGCCTGGTACACGCAGAGTCAGCGAGAACGTTGCCGTACAGCCTAATCAAACTGCCTAGGTCGTCGGCCGTGCACGGCGGCGAAAACCGCGGCCGCGGCCGCCAATAACACCGAGCTGACCAGCCACGGCAGGATCCGACCGGCGGTGAACAACGCGGCATACACCCCGGGCGCCACGGCTGATGCCGCCGCCCACGCGGTCTGCAGCAGCGAGCCGTGCCGGCCGGAGGATTCGGCCGGGGCGAAGGTCAACATGATGTTGGCGCTAAGCGCATTGCTGGCCGCGTCGGACACGCTGAACAGGATCAGCCCTAGGGTCAGTACCACGAACAGCAGTGCCTGGCCGGCGTTTTGGATGCCGGCCAGGCTGTCCACCACCAGGAAGCTGACCGCGCAGCACGCCGTCGACCACGCCAGGATCCGCAGATGCGGCACCCGCTGCCCGATCCGCGCCACCGCGCGGGCGGCCACCGCGACCATCACACAGATGAACAGGTAGGCCACCGTCGTCGACCACGTGGGCAGCCCCACCGACAACATGAACAGCGGCAGCGCGGTGTCCATCCCGATGGTGGTCAGCGCGATGGCGAACACCCCGGCGATGAACGCCATGAAGCCGCCCTGGCGCAGCACGTCGCGGTAGCGCGGCGGCGCAGCGTCGGACGGCTCGCCGTCGACGGGCTCACCGTCGTCGACCCAGCGCAACTGCCAAAACAACGCGGCGGTGATCAGCTCCCCGGCCGCGATGACCGCGACCAGCGCCGTCCAGAACCAGCCGGAGCCGCGGTCGAAGATCAGCCCCAGCGTCGCGGCCAGCGCGCCGACACCGAACCCGAGCACCCGCACCGAGGTGAGCAACGCGAACATCCGGGTGCGGTCGTCGCCCTCGGCGGTCAACCGGCGCACGGCCTCGGGATCGCTGGTGAAGAACAGGTTTCCGGCCAGCGCGGCGGTGAACGAGAACAGGGCGACCGCGGCCAGCGTGGTGGTGAGCAGGAAGCCGACGAACGCCACCGCCCCGATGACACCGGATAGCGTCATGGTCCGGAACGGGCCCAGCCGATCCACCACCCGCCCGGCCACCACCGCGCCGGCCAGCAGCGCGCCGGTGTTCCCGATGGTGGCGGCGACCCCGGAGCCGGTCAGCGGCAGCCCGCGGCCCAGCGTGAAGAACAAGAAGATCAGCGGCACCCACAGGCCGTGGCTCACCATCGCGACGGTGGTGGCGAGGATGAATGACCGGCGCGCCGCCGACAACCGTTCGGTCTGAGCGTCGCTGAGCATGGTCGTTGGTGTCCGGCTGGTAGGTATCAATGCGTGGCAGGACCGTTCCCCCTGGACAGATGAAGGTACCGGGCGGCCGTCGGCCACGCATCCGAATTATTTTGGCCGGCGCCGCCGGACCGGCGGTTTAGCCGTGCAGCCGGCCCTCGATGAACACGCTGCGCGGGGTGAGGTCGGTGAGCTCGGCGGGCGCGGGCCGCCCGTAGCCGGCCATCAGGTCCAGGGCTTCGGTCGCGGTGATCCGCCAGCCGCGCTGCGCCAGCCACGCCGCGAGGTCGGTGCGCTCCTCGATGTACCACAGGTCCTGCACATCCGGCGCATTCGCATCGGCGGCCTCGTCGCGTAGCCGGCGGAACTGCTCGCGCCGGCGCGCCAGGTTCTCCGGGTCGAAGAAGCCCGGGCTAAACGCCTCGACCGCGACCCGGCTGCCCGGCGCGCTGAGCTCCGCGATGCGTTCGAACAGCAGATCCTGGGCCTGGGCGGACAGGTAGGGCAGCAGTCCCTCGGCCGACCACGCGGTCGGGGTCGACGGATCAAATCCGGCCTGGCGCAACGCCGTCGGCCAGTCCTGGCGCAGGTCGACGGCGACCGCGCGGTAGTTGACGGCCGACCGGATCCCATGGGCGGCCAAGGTGTCGGCCTTGAACTCCAGCACCTTGGGCTGGTCGACCTCGTAGACGACGGTGCCGTCCACCCAGGGCAGCCGCCAGGCGCGGGCGTCGAGGCCGGCGGCCAGGATCACCGCCTGGTCGATGCCGTTGGCGCCGGCGGCGATGAAGTATTCGTCGAACCACTTGGTGCGGGCCGCGGCGTAGCCGCCGATCGCCCGTCGCCGCTCGGCCATCGGCCCGGACGTGTGCGGCTGCCAGCCCCGCACGGTGGCGGCGTCGACGAACAGTTGCGCGTAGCGGTCGGTGAACAACGGGTGCGCGGTGTTGGTTTCGTCGGCTCGGGCCATGGCCACGCCCAGGGCGGTGGCGCCCACGCTTTCGGTAATGTCCCAGCTGTCGTTATCGGTCCTGGTCACGGCGGTGTCCTCGCTCGTTGATATTTGCTAGACAGTCTACACAAATATCGCGAGGTCCCGCCGCGGCGCGCGCGGATACCGCTAGGGCTGCCGGAATTGGGTGTCCGACATTTCGTTCCGTGCCTCCCGTTCGGCGAAGGCCCGCAGGGTGAGCAGCTGTTTGCGCATCATCACCAGGTCCCCCAGGGCGAGCAGCCTCGCGACCAGCTGCGGCCCGCCGAACCGGACCCGGACCTGCAGCCGGGTGCCGG
>PPEA01000502.1 GCA_002967005.1 Mycobacterium talmoniae | reverse complement strand
CATGAACCGCTGCCCGATCGCCAGGTGTGTCAGGTCGGGGGGTGCGCCGCCGGGGGCTGCGGCGGCCGAAGTTGTCCAGCAGGTCGTAGCTGTACGGGGCGACCCGCAGCTGGCACAGCCAGGCGAACACGATCGCCGGCGGCGCGGCGATGCTGATCGCGCGGTCGGCGTGGATTCCGTTCGGCAGCAACGCGTCACACGGCAGCGCGGTGCCGCGCTCCTGTCGTGTGGCGCCCCAGTTGTTCACCGGATCGCCGCGGCCGGTGGGCGCACCGCGGCGGCGATGCGGCGCAGCATCAGGCGCACCACGACCCGGTGGGCGCCGGTGCCGATCACCAGGGCGCGGTAGACCTTGCCGTGCGGTCCGGGAACGCCGCCCAGGTCTGTGAGCGCACCCGGGTGCGCTGTGGCCCCAGCTCGTCCAGCTCGAAGATCCAGCGATACACCGCGAAGGGGTGCCGGCCCTTCAAGGCCAGCCGGTGCGGGGGTGTCGCCTCGCCGAGTGTGAAACCGACCGGGACCGTGGCCGGGTCGTCGGGGTTGCGGCAGATGACCTGCAGCAGCGCCGTCCAGGTTTCCGCGGCCGCCGCGTCGATCGTTATGGCATGCTCATCGATATAGGGTAACCGTTCCATATAGAAGGACTGTACTAGGTCGTGGCGCCTCCGCGGAAGCATGAAACCGATGTGATCCTCGACGCGACCCGAGCGCTGGTGCTCGCCGACGGCCGCGCGCGGCCAGCGCTGGCGGCG
>PPEA01000501.1 GCA_002967005.1 Mycobacterium talmoniae | reverse complement strand
CGGCGGTGGCGGCGTCGTCGTCGTGGTCGCCGGGTCGTCGTGGGCCGGGCGCATTCGCCGCTCGACAGCCAGACCGCCGGCCGCATCGACGCACCGCCGACACCGGAACTCACCGGCGCGGTGGCCTACCGGATCGACACCGGCGGCGGCGCCACGCTGGTGCCGGCGGGGGCCGGGTTCGCGACGGTACGCGCCCGCGACTACTCCAGCGATGTCATCGACGGCTACGACGGCGGCAGCGGGCAACGCCGCTGGTCGTTCGGCCCGCCCAACATCTCGGTCAGCGGGCTGTACTCGACCGGGACCGGGCCGGACAGCGTCGTCGTGGTGCAGGCCAGCTACTACGGGAAGTTCCCGTGGCCGAATCTGCTGATCGGCCTGGACGCAACCACCGGCACGCCGCTGTGGGTCAAAACCGGTCTGCTGGCGCCCGAGGCCGAGCGCGCCGTTGCCGGGATCTCGCCCGCGGTGCTGCTGGTCGCCCAACCGGTGGAGGCGGCCCGCAGCAATTGGGTTGCGATGGCGCCGCGCACCGGCGACATGTTGTGGACCAAGACGTTTCGCACCCACTGCCGCGCGGGTGCCTTCGTCGTCGACGCCGGGGTGCTCATCAGTGGCTGCGACGACCCACCCGATGTGGTGGCCGCCGTGGTGGACCCGCGGACCGGCCAGCAGCGCGGCGCCATCACCAAGCCCGCACCCGGGTCCGACCCGGGCTTTGTGCGCCTCGACGACGCGCGGGGCGGGTTGGCGCTGGTCAGCGGCGGCGACACCCCACTGGTGATCGAGATCGGTTCGCAGAAGGTGGTGAGCCGGATCCCCGCCGGGTCGATGGCGGCGTTCCTCGACGCGCACGCCGTGGTGCTGGTGGACTACCTGCAGCAAGCGGACTACTTGCCGGTCTCCATCCTGGACGTCGATTCCGGTGCCACCATCCCGACCGGGGTGGTGGTGTCGCGCGGCGGGTCGTCGCCGGCGGAGCTGTTCACCCGGATGGGGTCGCAGTGGGTGACGTTCCTGCCCGACGAACACGGCGCCTCCTCCGGGCAGGCGGCCGGGGCGCCGGCGCTGCGGGCCATCGACCCGGCGGGCAAGACCCGCACCTTCCCGTTCCCGTGCCAGGAGCACACCAGCGGGGTGCCCGAGCTGGCCACGGTTCCGGGTGCGCTGGTGGTCAACTGCGAGCAGGCGTTCGTGGGGATTAAGTAAGGCTCAGCGCATAGGGTCGGTTGATGGATTGGGACGCCGCCGCACCGCCGCGACATCGGTGTACCGGCTGGTTGGCGGTGTTGATTGTGCTCGGGGCACTGCTAGCGGTCGCGGCGGTGGGGTGTGTGGCATTCCTGGGTCTCGTGTACTTCAGTTTCAGCTTCGGTGATGACGATCTCGGCCCCCATCCGATCGATTCGCAAGCCGCGGCGCGGGCCATGCACACCCGCGGGATCGGGATCCCCGACGGGTTCGTCTTCGGCGAGATGACCGAACTGCGCGAGTTCGTCGGCGCCAACGACTACTGGGGGCGCTACCTGGCGCCGAGCGACTTCGCCGCTGCGGAACGTGCTGTCACCGAGGTCAACCCCGATTTCCCCCGGCTCCGGAAGGCCACCTGCGCCGACGAGATCGTCGGAACCAACTTTCCTGATATGCCCGGTTTCACCTGCGGCGCAAGCACAGTGTTGGCGGTCAGCACCCGCGCTCGGCCCGGTGAGGATGTGTTGATCGATAACTACCACGGGACACCCCCGGATGCCGAGACGCTGCTGCTGGTCGGCAACGAGGACCGGGTGGAGTTGTTTGTGTTGTCGGCGGGGCACTGAGCGTTCTTGCACTCGGCATAGGCGAGTGCTAAGAAGGACCTTGGCACTCGCGACCGGCGAGTGCTAGGTCGGGACGGTGAGACCAGGCCCGCACAGCCTTGGTCGTCCGTCGCGGGCACTGCACCCGGCCCAGAACGTGTCACCCCCTAACCGGAGGAATCACTTCGCAATGGCCAAGACAATTGCGTACGACGAAGAGGCCCGTCGCGGCCTCGAGCGGGGCCTGAACAGCCTCGCCGACGCGGTAAAGGTGACGTTGGGGCCCAAGGGTCGCAACGTCGTCCTGGAGAAGAAGTGGGGCGCCCCCACGATCACCAACGATGGTGTGTCCATCGCCAAGGAGATCGAGCTGGAGGACCCGTACGAGAAGATCGGCGCCGAGCTGGTCAAAGAGGTCGCCAAGAAGACCGACGACGTCGCCGGTGACGGCACCACCACGGCCACCGTGCTGGCGCAGGCGCTGGTCCGGGAGGGTCTGCGCAACGTGGCGGCGGGCGCCAACCCGCTGGCCCTGAAGCGCGGCATCGAGCAGGCCGTCGACAAGGTCGCCGAGACCCTGCTCAAGGGCGCCAAGGAGGTCGAGACCAAGGAGCAGATCGCTGCCACCGCGGCCATCTCCGCCGGCGACCAGTCGATCGGTGACCTGATCGCCGAGGCGATGGACAAGGTCGGCAACGAGGGTGTCATCACCGTCGAGGAGTCCAACACCTTCGGCCTGCAGCTGGAGCTCACCGAGGGTATGCGCTTCGACAAGGGCTACATCTCGGGCTACTTCGTCACCGACGCCGAGCGCCAGGAAGCCGTCCTGGAGGACCCCTACATCCTGCTGGTCAGCTCCAAGGTGTCCACCGTCAAGGACCTGCTGCCGCTGCTGGAGAAGGTCATCCAGGCCAGCAAGCCGCTGCTGATCATCGCCGAGGACGTCGAGGGCGAGGCGCTTTCCACCCTGGTCGTCAACAAGATCCGCGGCACCTTCAAGTCGGTGGCGGTCAAGGCCCCCGGCTTCGGTGACCGCCGCAAGGCGATGCTGCAGGACATGGCGATCCTGACCGGTGGCCAGGTCATCAGCGAAGAGGTCGGCCTCTCGCTGGAGAACGCCGACGTCGCGCTGCTGGGTAAGGCCCGCAAGGTCGTCGTCACCAAGGACGAGACCACCATCGTCGAGGGCGCCGGTGACTCCGACGCCATCGCCGGGCGGGTGGCCCAGATCCGTGCCGAGATCGAGAACAGCGACTCCGACTACGACCGGGAGAAGCTGCAGGAGCGGCTGGCCAAGCTGGCCGGCGGTGTCGCGGTCATCAAGGCCGGGGCTGCCACCGAGGTGGAGCTCAAGGAGCGCAAGCACCGCATCGAGGACGCGGTGCGCAACGCCAAGGCCGCCGTCGAGGAGGGCATCGTCGCCGGTGGTGGCGTGACCCTGCTGCAGGCTGCCCCGGCGCTGGACGAGCTGAAGCTGTCCGGTGACGAGGCCACCGGCGCCAACATCGTCAAGGTGGCGCTGGAAGCCCCGCTCAAGCAGATCGCGTTCAACTCCGGGCTGGAGCCCGGCGTGGTCGCCGAGAAGGTGCGCAACCTGCCGGCTGGCCAGGGCCTGAACGCCGCGACCGGTGAGTACGAGGACCTGCTCAAGGCCGGCGTCGCCGACCCGGTCAAGGTCACCCGTTCGGCGCTGCAGAACGCGGCGTCCATCGCGGCGCTGTTCCTGACCACCGAGGCGGTCGTCGCCGACAAGCCGGAGAAGGCGGCCGCTCCGGCGGGCGACCCGACCGGTGGCATGGGCGGCATGGACTTCTAAGTCCGTTACGACGAGGCCCGGTCTGCTTCGGCAGGCCGGGCCTTCGTCGTTTACGTTGACTCTGCGTGTACCAGGCAAAAGTACGAGTGGACTGTCTGGTGGGCGCAGAGTCAACGCCGGAGGAACCATGGAGATCGTGCTGCTGGGCACCGGCAGCGCCGACGGCTGGCCCAGCCCGTTCTGCCGGTGCGCGTCGTGTCGCGCGGCGGTGACCGCCGGCGAGATCCGCGGCCAGACCGCCGCCCTGGTC
>PPEA01000500.1 GCA_002967005.1 Mycobacterium talmoniae | reverse complement strand
AGCCGCCCGAACCCTCCGAGCCGCTGCCGGTTCCGGCGCAACCGGTGGCGGTGCCCGGCCACGACCACCACCTGGTGCCGTGGTGGAAGCTGCTGCTGATCCTGGCCGCGGTGTGGGTGCCGGCGGCCGGGGCGGGGCTGGGCTTGTTCTACTGGTGGTACTCGCTGGCCGACAAGACCCCGGCGGTGTTCGTGGTCCTGGTCTACATCGTGGCGTGCACGGTCGGCGCGCTGATGCTGGCGATGGTGCAGGACAAGCCGCTGATCTCGGCACTGGCGATCGCGGTGATGACCGCGGTGTTCGCCTCCACCGCGGCGGCGGCCCCGCTCTACGGGCACTACTACTGCCAAGCCGTGCAGGGCACCTGCCTGGCCGGCATCATTCCGTACTACGCCCGGGGGCTTGCGCCGATTGTGCCGTTTGATACGCGATACGGCGGTCGAGCGTATGGAATCGCACAGTCACGAACGCTCTGCGTGCCGGGGAACCTACTTCTCCAGGGTGAATTGCACGACGTCGACCTGGCGCTGCCGGAACAGGTTGGCGCAGCCGGTCAGATACTTCATGTAGCGGTCGTAGACCTCCTGGGACTGGATCGCGATGGCCTCCTCCCGATGCGCCTGCAACCCCGCCGCCCACGCGTCCAGCGTTTTCGCGTAGTGCGGCTGCAGCGACTGCTTTCGGGTCAGCCGGAACCCGGCCTCGGCGGAGCGCTCTTCGACCATGCCCACCGACGGCAGCCGGCCGCCGGGGAAGATCTCGGTGACGATGAACTTGATGAACCGGGCCAGCTCGAACGTCAACGCGATGCCCTGTTCCTGGAAGTCTTTGGGGTGCGGGCCGCAGATGGAGTGCAGCAGCATCACCCCGTCGGGCGGCAGCACCTCGTAGGCCATCCGGAAAAACGCCGGGTAGCGGTCGTGGCCGAAGTGCTCGAACGCGCCGATGGACACGATCCGATCGACCGGTTCGCTGAACCGCTCCCAGCCCTCCAACAGCACCCGCCGACTGCGCGCGGTGTCTAACCCGGCGAACATCGTCTGCACGTGGGCGGCCTGGTTTTTGCTCAGGGTCAGGCCGACGACGTTGACGTCGTAGCGTTCGATGGCCCGCCGCAGGGTCGACCCCCAGCCGCAGCCGATGTCGAGCAGCGTCATGCCGGGTTGCAGGCCCAGCTTGCCCAGCGCGAGGTCGATCTTGGCCAGCTGCGCCTCTTGCAGCGTCATATCGTCGCGTTCGAAGTAGGCGCAGCTGTAGGTCTGGGTCGGGTCCAAGAACAGCCGGAAGAAGTCGTCGGACAGGTCGTAGTGGGCCTGCACGTCGGCAAAGTGCGGCGTCAGACGCTTGCCCGTCACGGTGCCCCTCCTATCCGCCACTTGATTGGGGTCACGGCGCACCGGGGCGAGCGGTTCATTCGACAACCCCAGGTCAAGGATGGCCCCGTGCGCGCCCGTTTGGGTACCCACCGCTCGCGGGTGATCAAACCGGGCGGTCGGCGCGATATCAGGTCCGAGCCCGGCGCAGCCGACCCGTTAGGGTAGGCGGGTGACCCACTATGACGTCGTCGTTCTCGGAGCAGGCCCCGGCGGATACGTCGCGGCCATTCGTGCCGCCCAGCTGGGCTTGAATACCGCCATCGTCGAACCCAAGTATTGGGGCGGGGTGTGCCTCAACGTCGGGTGTATCCCGTCCAAGGCGCTGCTGCGCAACGCCGAACTCGCCCACATCTTCACCAAGGAGGCCAAGACCTTCGGGATCAGCGGTGAGGCGACGTTCGACTACGGTGTGGCGTTCGACCGCAGCCGCAAGGTGGCCGAGGGCCGGGTCGCCGGCGTGCACTTCCTGATGAAGAAGAACAAGGTCACCGAGATCCACGGCCGCGGCACCTTCACCGACGCGCACACCCTGTCGGTGGCCCTCAACGACGGCGGCAGCGAGACCGTCACCTTCGACAACGCCATCATCGCCACCGGGTCCAGCACCCGGCTGGTGCCGGGCACCGCGCTGTCCGACAACGTCGTCACCTACGAGGAACTGATCCTGTCCCGGGAGCTGCCGGCCTCGATCATCATCGCCGGGGCCGGCGCGATCGGCATGGAGTTCGGCTACGTGCTGGCCAACTACGGCGTCGACGTGACCATCGTGGAGTTTTTGCCGCGGGCGCTGCCCAACGAGGACGCCGACGTCTCCAAGGAGATCGAGAAGCAGTTCAAGAAGCTGGGCGTCAAGGTCCGCACCGGCACCAAGGTGGAGGGCATGTCCGACGACGGCTCGGTCGTCACCGTCACCGTCAGCAAGGACGGCCAGAGCGAGGAACTCAAAGCCGACAAGGTGTTGCAGGCCATCGGGTTTGCGCCCAACGTGGAGGGTTTCGGCTTGGAGGCGGCCGGGGTGGCGCTCACCGACCGCAAAGCCATCGGCGTCAACGACAACATGCGCACCTCGGTGCCGCACATCTACGCCATCGGTGACGTGACCGGGCTGCTGCAGCTGGCCCATGTCGCCGAGGCGCAGGCGGTGGTGGCCGCCGAGACCATCGCCGGCGTGGAAACCTTGACGCTGGGCGATTACCGGATGATGCCGCGCGCGACGTTCTGCCAGCCGCAGGTCGCCAGCTTCGGGCTGACCGAGCAGCAGGCCCGCGACGAAGGCTACGACGTCAAGGTCGCCAAGTTCCCGTTCACCGCCAACGGCAAGGCGCACGGCATGGGTGACCCCAGCGGGTTCGTCAAGCTGATCGCCGACGGCAAATACGGGGAGCTGCTCGGCGGGCACCTGGTCGGCCACGACGTGTCCGAGCTGCTGCCCGAGCTGACCCTGGCGCAGAAATGGGACCTGACCGCGGGCGAGTTGGCCCGCAACGTGCACACCCACCCGACCATGTCCGAGGCGCTGCAAGAGTGCTTCCACGGGCTGATCGGGCACATGATCAACTTCTGACGGCCATGCGGGCGGGAGCGCTCGCGGCGGTGATCGCCCTGGTGATCACCGGGTGTTCCCACCCGCACGCCCCCAGCGCGTCGACATTGGGTGCGGCGCCGCCACCCAGCCCGGTGACGCTGGCCCCGCCGCACGGTGGGACCGGCCCCGGCACCGAGGGGCTGCCGGCGGGTTGCTCCTGTCTGGCCACCGCCGACAGCGGCGTGGCGTGCTATGTCGCTACTCGGGATCACCCGACGGGCTTTGTGGTGTCGGCCGATTTGGCATGGACGTTCGGGTAGCCCGCGCCGCAACCCCACGGGAATGGCCGTAGTCAGAACGGTATACCGATTCGGTATACCAGCTGTAGTCTGACTATATGGCGGACGTGACGACCATCAAGGTATCCAAGGCGTTGCGGGACCGGATCGCCGCTGGTGCAGCCCAAGAAGGGCTCACTGCTCACGCGTTTCTGCAGACGCTGATCGAGACCCATGAACGCAACCAGCGCCTGGCGGCCGTTGCGGCGGCCTACCGCGACTCTTCTGCGGAAGACCTAGACAGCTGGCGTGAAGAAACCGACGACTGGGCAGCCGTGGACGTCGACGGTCTTGACCGGTGACCGACCTCAGCCCGGGAAAGGTGGTCTGGGTGCAGTTCGACCCGAGGGTGGACCGAGAGCAACGGGGGACGCGGCCTGCGGTCGTCGTGGCCTCCCGTGGCTATCTGGCAGCCGTGCCCGAGCTGGTCATCGTCGTCCCGGCCACGACGCGAGATCGCAAGTGGGCACACCATGTTCGGCTCACCGGCGCGCACCTACGACTGCCAAAACCGACGTGGGCGATGACCGAACAGCCCCGCACGATCAGCCGCAGGCGAATCGCTGGCCGTGCCGGCCGCGTCGAGCCAGCATGTATGCGCCAGATTGAACGCTGGCTCGAGGACTTCCTGCACCACACGCAGTGACGAGCTGAGCCGCGGCCACCCCTCAGCGTTGCGGACCGTCGGGTCACCCGGTTGCAGGCGGGTTCAGCCGGTGTTCGATCGCGATGCGGGCCCGCTGTAAAGCGCCGTCGCGATGCAGGAGTTGGCGATCGTGGTTGGCCTGCAAGATCATCGCGTGTAGCTCGAAAGTGAGCTGTTCGGCGTCGGTATCGGGCGGCAATTCGCCTAGCCGGATCGCCAGTTTGACGTCGCGCGTGACCAGCGCTTCCCCGGCGCTGACCGCGTCGGCGAGTGCATCGCGCACCGGCCCGGGATGTCCGTCGAGTTCGCTGGCACCGGAGGCAAAGATGCAGCCGCCCTCAAACTCCTCCAGATAGTCAACCCATGCCGACATCAGGGCGCGCAGTCGCGGCAACCCCTCAGGCTGCGATTCGGCCGGGAGCAAGACGGTGCGAACGAAGACGTCAACTGCGGCCTTGATGATCTCGAGCTGCAGATCTTGTTTGGTCCCGAAGAGGGTTTGCAGGGCGCTTTTGGGGACCTGCGTTTGGTCCGCGAGGCGCCCGAAGCTCAGGCCCGCGATCCCCTCTACCGACGCGACATGCGTGGCCCGGTCGAGCACCGAGGTGCGCCGGGCATCTCCCGACTTCGTCATACGGACGATCGTACCTCAATATACGACAGAACGTTGACTTACATACGGTCGTATGTAACGCTCGCGGTGATCGAGATGGAGGAGGCGCGATGGTGCTGGGAAAAATCGCATGGGCCGCAGGACAATTCCCGCGGGGGATGCTGGTGGCCGCGTTTGTGTTTCTTGTTGCCGCCGGGATCTACGGGGCACCGGCGCAACCCGGCTGCCCTCGGGCGGGTATGACGTTCCGCAATCGGAATCTGCGCGGGCCGAAGCCGTCTTGGACAACACCTTCTCCGCGGGTGGGTTGCCGATCGTCTTCGCTGTTTCCGCCCCGGACGGAGCGGACAGCGCGGCGGCGCAAGCGCGCGGCCTCGATGTGGTCAAGGCGCTGCAGGCATGCGACTACGCGCATCAGGTCGCGTCGTATTGGACCTCCCCACCACCACTTCGCGGCGCCTTGCTCGGCGCCGACCATCAAACGGGTTTGGTGGTTGCCCGGATCGAGGGTGGCGACCGCGATGCACCGGTGCGCGCGCACGACGTCGCACAAGCGCTGGTCGGCAGCCATGATCATGTCAGGGTGCGGGTGGGCGGGCAGGCCATGGCGTACTACGAGGGCAGCCGGCAGTCACGCATTGACCTGCTCAAGCTGGAGGCAATTGCGGTGCCGCTCACCGCGATCGCGTTGATCTGGATCTTCGGCAGTGTGGTCGCGGCGATGCTTCCCCTGGTGGTCGCGCTGATCGCGGTAGCGGGCACCACTGCGTGCCTGTGGGCGATCTACCAGTTCACCGACGTGTCGATTTTCGCGGTCAACCTCGCGACGGCTACCGGTCTGGCATTCGCGATCGACTACACGCTGTTCATCGTCAATCGCTACCGGGAGGAGCGGGCCCGCGGTGTGCCCGATCGCGAGGCACTGACGCGGACCCTGGCCACAGCCGGTCGCACCGTGGTGTTCTCCGGGTTGACGATGGCCGTCACCCTGGCCGCGTTGTTGCTGTTCAAGCCCTATCTGCTCAAGTCGATGGCATATGCGGGTCTGGCCAGTGTGGGCTTCGCGACCGTCGCCGCGCTGTGCGTCGCGCCCGCACTGATCGTCGTGTGCGGTGACCGCATCGACGCGCTCGATATCCGCGTCCCCCTTCGACGTTGGTTAGGTCGCGGGCACGTGGGTAGCAAGCCCGATACCGCGTCGTGGTGGTATCGCGTTGCCGCGGTGGTGATGCGCCGGCCGGTGCTCGTGCTGACCGCGGTGGCCATGGTGTTGTTCGCGGTTGGCTCGCCGATCCTGGGCATGAAACTCGCCTATCCCGATGACCGGGTACTCCCCACGTCATCGCAGGTCAGGCAGACCGGCGACCTGGTCCGCGAGGGCTTCACGACAAATTTCGCTGGAACCGTATCCATTGTGCTGCCCGATACGAGATCGTCGCTGTCAGACATTCGTCGTTACGCAGCACAGCTGTCTGGGGTCACCGACGTCGTGTCGGTGGCCGCGCCCGACGGAATCTACGCGGGCGGAGTGAAGGTCAGCGATGCCGCTGGTGACGCTGCGATCAAGGGCGACGCCGCCTACCTCACCGTCACCACCACGCGCGACCCCTACTCCGAGGCGGGCCAGACACAGCTGCGGGATCTCAAGCGGATTCCGCAGCCCGCTCCCGCCCTGTTTGGCGGTATCGCCCAACGCGACAAAGACAATGTTGGCGGCATCGCCGATCGGGCACCGCTGGTCATCACCTTGGTCGCGCTGGCGACCGTCGCCCTGATCTTCATGATGACCGGCAGCGTGATACTGCCGGTGAAGGCGTTGATCACCAACGCGTTGTCGCTAGCCGCCGCGTTCGGTGCCCTGGTGTGGATCTTCCAAGACGGACACCTGAACGGGTTCGGGACGATGGCCACCGGCCACCTCACCGCGTTCGTGCTACCCACCCTGCCGCGATCGCCTACGGGCTGTCCATGGACTACGAAGTGTTCGTCCTCTCCCGCATCCGAGAGGAGTGGTTGACATCCGAGCCGACCAGCGCGGCCAACCAGCGCTCCGTCGGGCTCGGACTGGCCCGTACCGGACGCATCGTCACGGCAGCCGCACTGGTCATGACGGTGGTGTTCATCGCGATCGCCGCCGGTGAGATCGCCTTCATGAGGGGCCTGGGGGTGGGTTTAACCGTGGCGGTACTAGTCGATGCCTTTGTTATCCGGACCATCTTGGTGCCGGCCGCGATGGCCGTGCTCGGCAGGTTCAACTGGTGGGCGCCCAAACCGCTGCGCCGATGGCACCGCAGATGGGGCGCCACCGAACAGCCCCACGACATCGCATACGCATCCCAGGTTTCGGCGATTTCTCCGAAGAGGCCCGATTATGACGCTGGATGAACGCGTCGCCAGTTGGCCGCCGGAGTCTCGCTCGACCACGCAGCCAACAACCGATGTTCACGCCCCGACGCACCCGGCGACCCCTGTCAAAACCGGGGCGGGCCGCAAATCCCGACGAGGTCGTGAGAAGACCGGTGCGATCGTCCGCGCCGCCATGGCTGTGCGCTGGATGTTCACCGGCCCCACCGACCGTCATCGCCAGATACGCGCGCTCAACGACATCCTGGAATCGCACCGCATGGAACGCGAAATGCACCGACTATAAACACTTCACGCATGCGTGCGTCCGAGGCGCGGTCGACGGCTCTGCCGGTCGCCTCGACGGGAACCCGGCGAGGAATGGACAACGTGCCACGTCGGTGCTTCGACGGTAGTTGTTCGGGCAGTCCGAGCCTCGTGCAGGCACCGCGAGATTGCAACGATGCAGCGAAAGTGCGAGTACGCGTCTGCGTGAGTTCAATCTGGACGCGCAGGGCGGGGCACACCAAGCCGCCTCACAGGCGGCGGCGGTACCGTGCGAACCATGCCGAGAACCGATGACGACACCTGGGACATCACCGAAAGCGTGGGCGCGACGGCGTTGGGCGTGGCCGCCGCCCGTGCCGCGGAGACCGAGAGCGAAAACCCGCTGATCAGTGACCCGTTCGCGCGGGCGTTCCTCGACGCCGCCGGCCAAGGCATCTGGAGCGTCTACATCCCGTCGGCGCTGCCCGACGACGTCGACCCCGAGGTGCGGGCCCAAACGCAGGCCATGGTCGACTTCATGGCGGTGCGCACGGTGTTCTTCGATGAGGTGTTTCTTGCCGCCGCCGAGGCCGGGGTGCGGCAAATCGTGATCCTGGCAGCCGGTTTGGATGCCCGGTCCTGGCGGCTGCCGTGGCCGGATGGCACCACGGTCTACGAGCTGGACCAGCCCAAAGTGCTGGACTTCAAGGCCGCCACACTGCGGCGTCAGGGCGCCCACCCCACCGCGAACCTGGTTCCGGTGCCGGTGGATCTGCGTCAGGACTGGCCACAAGCCTTGCAAGACAGCGGGTTTGACCCCGCCCAACCCACCGCCTGGTCGGCGGAGGGCCTGCTGCGCTACCTGCCGGCGTGGGCCCAGGATCTGTTGTTCGAGCGGATCCAGGCGCTCAGCGCCGACGGCAGCTGGTTGGCCGCCAACGCCACCAGCGGCGACGCCCTCGAGCCCGACCGGTTGGCCCGCCAG
>PPEA01000050.1 GCA_002967005.1 Mycobacterium talmoniae | reverse complement strand
GATGTGCGCGCCGCCATCCTGGTCCTGCTCGCCGAGCGGCCCATGCACGGCTACGAGATGATCACCCAGATCGCCGAGCGCAGCCAGGACCTGTGGCGCCCCCAGCCCCGGATCGGTGTATCCCACGCTGCAGCTGCTGGTCGATGAGGGCCTGCTCGTCGCTAATGAAACCGACGGCAGCAAAAAGCTTTTCGAGCTGACCGAGGACGGTCGTGCCGCCGCGGAAAAGGTCGAAACACCGCCGTGGGAGGAGATCACCGAGGGCGCCGACCCCGGTCATGTCAGCCTGCGCAAGGCTGTCGGCCAACTGTTCGGTGCGGTGGCCCAGTCGGCGCATGCGGCAACCCCGGAGCAACAGCAGCGCATCGTCGACATCGTCAACAACGCGCGGCGCGAGGTCTACAACATCCTCAGCGAAACCGAATAGCGATCGGTGCCGATGGTGCGGTCGCCCCGCTGCGGGCGCGGCCGCACCATCGGCTCACGTGCCAGAAAGGACTCTCAATGACCGAATCCGGCAGCCTGCCGTCGACCCATGCGACGGTGCTCACCGACCGGCCCGACCGCTACGGCAAACAACTCGTCGCCCACCTGGGTCGCCGCAACGGCGGTCAATGGTCACCCGAAACCGGGTCGGGCTGGATCGATTTGGGCCGCGGGCGGGCCACCGTCACCGCCCGCGGCGACCGCCTCGAACTCGACGTCGTCGCCCCCGCCGAAGACCTCCCCCGGTTGGAGGAGGTGGTGGCCAGCCACCTGGTCAGGTTTGGCACCCACGACGAGCTGACCGTCGACTGGCGGCGGTGAGATTGACGTCACGCAGGGATCCACTCGATCTTTTGCTGGCTATTTTCAATCTCGCGGCTTGGTGGCGAGTCACCATTCAGGACACGTCCACCCAGTCCAGGGTGCGCTGCACGGCCTTCCGCCACCCGGCATAGGCCTCGGCGCGCTGCTCGTCGGTCCAGTTCGGCGTCCAGCGCTTGTCCTCTTGCCAATTGGCCCTCAGGTCGGACGGGTCACGCCAGAAGCCGACGCCCAGCCCCGCCGCGTAGGCGGCGCCCAGCGCGGTGGTCTCCGACACCACCGGCTTGACCACGTCGACGCCGAGCACATCGGCCTGGATCTGCATGCACAGGTCGTTGGCGGTGATCCCGCCGTCGACCTTGAGCACCTCCAGGTGCACCCCGCGTCGGCCTCCATCGCATCGACGACGTCGCGGCTCTGGTAGCAGATCGACTCCAGGGTCGCCCGGGCCAGGTGCGCGTTGGTGTTGAACCGGGACAACCCGACGATGGCGCCGCGGGCGTCGGAGCGCCAGTACGGGGCGAACAGCCCGGAAAACGCCGGCACGAAATACATTCCGCCGTTGTCGGCGACCTGCCGGGCCAGCGACTCGCTTTGCGCCGCACCGCTGATGATGCCGAGCTGATCGCGCAGCCACTGCACGGCCGAACCGGTGACGGCGATCGAACCTTCCAGCGCGTAGATCGGTTTGGCGTCGCCGAACTGGTAGCAGACGGTGGTCAGCAGCCCGTTGTCGGACCGCACGATCTTCTCACCGGTGTTGAGCAGCAGGAAGTTTCCGGTGCCGTAGGTGTTCTTGGCCTCACCGGCGGCCAGGCACACCTGCCCGACCGTCGCCGCCTGCTGATCACCGAGGATGCCGGTGATCGGCACCTCGCCGCCGGCCGGCCCGAGTTCGGCGGTGACGCCGTGCGGCCGCCGCGACGACGACGGCGCGATCCGCGGCAGCATCGACCGCGGGATGGAAAAGAACGACAGCAGCTCGTCGTCCCAGTCCAGGGTTTCCAGGTTCATCAACATGGTCCGGCTGGCGTTGGTGACGTCGGTGACGTGGACCCCGCCGCGCGGCCCGCCGGTCAGATTCCACAGCACCCAGCTGTCGCAGGTGCCGAACAGCGCGTCACCGCGTTCGGCGGCCGCCCGCACCCCGTCGACGTTTTCCAGGATCCACTGCACCTTGCCGCCGGAAAAATAGGTGGCGGGCGGCAATCCGGCCTTGCGGCGGATCACGTCGCCGCGACCGTCGCGGTCCAGCGCCGAGGCGATGTGGTCGGTGCGGGTGTCCTGCCACACGATGGCGTTGTAGTACGGGCGGCCGGTGTGCTTGTCCCAGACCAGCGTGGTTTCCCGCTGGTTGGTGATGCCCAGCGCCGCCAGGTCGCTGGCCTGCAGTTTGGTGGTGTTGAGCACCGAGATCAGCGCCGCCGCGGTGCGCTCCCAGATCTCGAACGGGTTGTGCTCCACCCAGCCGGCCCGCGGTAGGAGCTGCTCGTGTTCGAGTTGGTGACGGCCCACCTCGGCGCCGTCGTGGTCGAAGATCATGCAGCGGGTACTGGTGGTGCCCTGATCAATGGACGCGACGAAGTCGGCCAACGTGCTGCTCCTTCCGATGCATCGTCCATGATGTCTTACATGCCCGGCGAAACCCGCGACATCGCCCACATGCCGCGCGGCGGCTTTAACGCCTCCTGCCTGGATCGGCGGCTGCAGACCGACCGGCTGGAGTACCTGGACCGTGACGACGTCGACCACCTCAAACGCCAGGTGGTGCGCTCGCTGGAGGTGGTCGGCTCGTTATTCGGTGACCACCAGCGGTTCGCGCGGCTGGCGCTGGCCGAGGTCGACGAGGTGCCCGACCCCACCATCCTCGAGCTGGCTCCGGCCACGGCGCGCTGTCGCGCGCGCTGCTAGGAGAACCATCCCACCGCGCGGGTCACCGTCACCGACGTCGAGCCGACCTCGGTGGCCGCGATC
>PPEA01000005.1 GCA_002967005.1 Mycobacterium talmoniae | reverse complement strand
ACGGCCAGCCCGCCGCGGGTGACTACGGTCAGCCTCCGGCCGCTGGCTATGGCGAGCCCGGCGCCGACTACGGCCAACCCGTGGGCGGCGGTTACGGCGAGCCCGGCGGTGGCTACGGAGCTCCCGCGGGCGGCTACGGCGGTTACGACCAAGGTGCCGGCTATGACCAGGGCGGCTACGACCAGGGCGGCTACCCGTCGACGGCGACCAACGTCACCCTGCAACTCGACGACGGCAGCGGCCGCACCTATCAGCTGCGCGAAGGCACCAACGTGATCGGCCGCGGCCAGGACGCGCAGTTCCGGCTGCCCGACACCGGGGTTTCGCGCCGCCACCTGGAGATCCGCTGGGACGGTCAGGTCGCGCTGCTGTCCGACCTCAACTCCACCAACGGCACCACGGTGAACAACGCCCCGGTGCAAGAGTGGCAGCTGGCCGACGGCGACGTGATCCGGCTGGGCCACTCCGAGATCGTGGTGCGCGTTCACTGAGATCGCAGCGCAACGCGAAGCTCCCGCGCTTCGCGCCCCGCGTCGATCACCGTCCAAGTATCGTGACGTTGCCGACGTGCTCGGCAACGCTGGTTCACAATGAACGGCACCAGGGACGGAGAGGACGCCGGATGCAGGGACTGGTACTGCAGCTGACGCGTGCCGGGTTTTTGACGCTGCTGTGGGTGTTCATCTGGTCGGTGCTGCGGATCCTGCGGACCGACATTTACGCCCCGACCGGTGTCGTCATGGTGCGCCGTGGGCTGTGGCGACGCGGCGCGTTGCTGCCGTCACGACAACGCCGGCACGCGGCCCGCGCCCTGGTGGTGACCGAGGGAGCGTTGGCCGGTGCCCGCATCACCCTCGGCGGTCAGCCGGTGTTGATCGGTCGCGCCGACGATTCCACGCTGGTGCTCACCGACGACTACGCCTCGACACGGCACGCCCGGCTGTCCCAGCGGGGCTCGGAATGGTATGTGGAGGATCTAGGATCGACCAACGGCACTTACCTTGACAGGGCAAAGGTGACTACCGCGGTACGAGTTCCACTGGGAACGCCGATTCGGATCGGCAAGACGGTAATCGAGCTACGCCCGTGACCCTGGTTCTGCGCTATGTCGCCCGCAGCGACGTCGGCCTGGTACGCGGCAACAACGAAGACTCGGTGTATGCCGGCGCCCGGTTATTGGCGCTGGCCGACGGGATGGGCGGGCACGCCGCCGGCGAGGTGGCCTCCCAACTGGTGATCGCCGCGCTGGCCCACCTCGACGACGACGAGCCGGGCGGGGACCTGCTCGGCAAGCTCGACGCCGCGGTCCGGGAAGGCAACGCCGCCATCGCGGCCCACATCGAGGCCGAGCCCGAACTCGAGGGCATGGGCACCACGCTCACCGCAATCCTGTTCGCGGGCAACCGGCTTGGCATGGTGCATATCGGCGATTCCCGCGCCTACCTGCTGCGCGACGGTGAACTCACCCAGATCACCAAGGACGACACCTTCGTCCAAACGCTGGTCGACGAGGGCCGGATCACCGCGGAAGAGGCGCACAGCCACCCGCAGCGGTCGCTGATCATGCGGGCGTTGACCGGCCACGAGGTCGAGCCCACCCTGACGATGCGGGAAGCCCACGTCGGCGACCGCTACCTGCTGTGTTCGGACGGGTTGTCCGATCCGGTGAGCGACGAGACCATCGAAGAGGCGTTGCGCATCCCCGACGTGGTGGCCAGCGCCGACCGGCTCATCGAACTGGCCCTGCGCGGTGGCGGACCGGACAACGTGACCGTGGTGGTCGCCGACGTCGTCGACGATAACTACGGCCAGACGCAGCCGATCCTGGCCGGAGCGGTATCCGGCGACGCCGGTCAGCTCACCGTGCCCAACACCGCCGCGGGCCGGG
Organism: Mycobacterium talmoniae; assembly: GCA_002967005.1. Classification (GTDB taxonomy): domain Bacteria; phylum Actinomycetota; class Actinomycetes; order Mycobacteriales; family Mycobacteriaceae; genus Mycobacterium; species Mycobacterium talmoniae. The sequence continues at coordinate 514 of PPEA01000005.1, read as the reverse complement.
CCTCCGCCATCAGCCCGCGCAAGGGCTCCCCCAAAAGCGTTGCCCCGCAAGTAGAGACGCCGACCCCGCCGCCGCGCACCCGACGGCGGATCATCACCGGGGCGGCGTTGGTGTTGTTGTTGACCGTCCTGGGCCTCGGCATCGGCTGGAAGGTGATCCGCACCAACTACTACGTGGCCGCGCACAACGACATCGTGTGGATCATGCGCGGCGTGCAGGGCTCGATCCTCGGCGTGCCGCTGCACGACCCGTACCAGTGGGGCTGCCTCGACGACCGCAACCAACTTTCGCAGATCCCCTACGGCCAATCCGGGCGGAGCCGGGGCTGTACGGCGATGAAACTGGAGGATCTCAAGCAGTCGGCGCGCGCCCAGGTGGCCTCCGGGCTGCCGGTCGGCAGCCTCGACCAGGCGGTGGCCCAGCTCAACGATTTGGCGCGCAACTCGGTGCTCCCGCCGTGCCCCACACCGAAAAGCCCGGTGGCCCCGCGGGCCCCGGAAACCGCCGGCCAGAC
>PPEA01000499.1 GCA_002967005.1 Mycobacterium talmoniae | reverse complement strand
GCGTCCGAGCCGGGCTGCGGTGGCCGCTGGAGCTGCTGTCGCAGCCGGCGGCCCCCAACCGCGGGCGCGGCAACGGCGGCGGCCCCGAGATGCTCGGCCGCCGTTACGAATACCTGGACCCGGAGCAGACGATCTGGGCGTCGGATCGGGGCGCCGGACCGTTGGGGTTTGCCGGCACCGCCACCAAGGCCGGGACCCAGCCGGCGACCGGATTGGCCACATTGGCCGGCGACACCTTCGGCGGCGGCCCGAGGATCCCAATGGTGCCCGGCAGCTGGCAGCCCGAGGGCGGCTAGCCGACGCTGACCTATACTTTCGGGGGCGTTCGCCGAGCGCGCTGCGCGCATGCACCGCTACCCAATTCGATGCGCCCCGATACGAAAGCAGGCAGACCCATGGCCCGCACCGAAGGTGACAGCTGGGACCCGGCGACGAGCGTCGGCTCCACCGCGACCGGTGTGGCGGCGTCGCGGGCGTGGCGACCAAGCAACCCGACCCGCTCATCGTCGACCCGTTCGCCGACGACCTGGTCCGGGCGGTGGGCCTCGAGCACATGGTCCGGCTGGCCAACGGCGAACTGTGCGTCGACGGCGACCAGATGCTGGACCGGCAGCGGATGTGTGAGCAGATCGCCGTGCGCACCCGATTTTTCGATGATTTCTTCACCGCCGCGGGCGCATCCGGGATACGGCAGGCGGTGATCCTGGCGTCCGGCCTGGACACCCGCGCCTATCGGCTCGACTGGCCCGCGGGCACCGTGGTGTTCGAGGTGGACCAGCCCGGCGTGATCGAGTTCAAGTCCCGGACCCTGGCCGAGGTCGGCGCCGAGCCGAAAGCCGACCGCCGTGCGGTACCCGTAGACCTGCGCGACGACTGGCAGAAAGCCCTACGGGACAACGGCTTCGACCCCGCCGCGCCGACGGCGTGGATCGCCGAGGGGCTGCTGATCTACCTGCCGCCCGACGCGCAGGACCGGTTGTTCGACACCATCACGGCGTTGTCCGCACCCGGCAGCCGGCTCGGCACCGACCACATGGACATGAACTCGCTACCCGCGGAGTGGTCGGATAAGGTCAGCGAATGGTCACGACGGGTCGGATCCGAGGTCGATCTGGTGGACCTGTTCTATTCCGGTGAGCGCAACACCGCGGCCGATTATCTCGCCGCGCACGGCTGGCAGGTCGCCATCCAGTCGTCACGTGAGGCCTACGCCGCACACGGATTTGAGCTTCCCGGCGACCTGGCCGACCTCGCCGGCGACTCGGGCTACCTCTCCGCAACACGGAAATAGCGCCGCGCTACTCCGGGTAGTCCAGCGGCACCCGCAGCGCGCTCAGCGTCGCCGCCAACGCGTCGTATTGCCCGGCCAGCGTGACGAATTCGATCAGCTGCTGCCGGTTGAGGTGACCCGACAGCTCGGTCCAGGTGGCGTCGGACAGGGTGCGGGTTTGCAGCAGTTCGTCGACCCCGGTCAGCAGCACCCGCTGCCGGTCGGTCAGCCCGTCGGCATGCGGGCCCTGGAAAATCTTGTCCTGGGTGGCCTCGTCGACCCCGGAGGCCCTGGCGATGCGACGGTGATGGGTCAACTCATACTGGCAACCGCGCAGATGCCCGACCCGCAGGATCACCAGCTCGGTCTCCTGCTTGGGCAGCTTGCCGCCGCCCAGCAGGAGACCCGCCCACGGGAGCCAGGACCACATCAGCTTCTTGTGCTGGCCCAGCGTGGTGAACAGGTGCACCTGGGGAACGTGTTGGCGTCGGGCGGCTAGCTTGCAGAACACCCAGTTGAAGACGCCGAGGTCACGCACGCCCGGGGCGGACGGGATGCGGTCTACTTCGCTGCTCATGGCGTCCTCTCTCGAAATCCATCCGCGACACGGAACCGTGCGACGCAGACGCGGCGTGTCGCGTCGTGAAATTCCCACTCGGCGTGGAAGGCGCGTTCACCCATTTTGCTTGACCAGGTAGGGCGACACGGTGCTGCGATGTTCGTCCAGATCAAGGCTGCGGCCCAGGGCCGGGAACGCGCGCTGCGGGCAGTTGTCCCGTTCGCAGACCCGGCAGCCCACCCCGATCGGCGCCGCGTTGTCCCCGGACAGGTCGAGGCCCTCCGAGTACACCAGGCGGTGGGCGTGGCGCAGTTCGCAACCCAGCCCGATCGCGAAGGTCTTACCGGGTTGCCCGTACCGGGACGCCCGGCGCTCCACGGTGCGCGCCACCCACATGTAGTTGCGCCCGTCGGGCATCTGCGCGATCTGCACCAGGATCTTGCCCGGGTTGGAAAACGTCTCGTACACGTTCCACAACGGGCAGGTGCCGCCGGACGAGGAGAAGTGAAACCCGGTGGCGGACTGGCGTTTCGACATGTTGCCGGCGCGGTCCACCCGGACGAAGGAGAACGGCACCCCGCGCATGGACGGCCGCTGCAGGGTGGACAGCCGGTGCCCGATGGTCTCGTAGCTGACCCGGTAGAACGCCGAGAGCCGCTCGATGTCGTAGCGGAAATTCTCGGCGCTGTCGTGAAACTGCCGATACGGCAGCACGGTGGCGGCGGCGAAGTAGTTGGCCAGCCCGAGTCGGGCCAGCTTGCGCGACTCCTCGCTGGTGAACTTGCCGTCGGTCACCATGGTGTCGATCAGGTCGCCGAACTCCAGGTAGGCCAGCTCGGCGGCCATCTTGAACACCCGCTGCCCCCAGGACAGGTGGTTGCTGATGTCCAGCGTCTTGGCCTGCGGGTCGTAGCGGTGCAGCACCGTCTCACCCAGATCGATGCGGCGGTTGATGTGCACCCCGTGCACCTCGGAGAGCCGGTTGGCCAGCTCGACCGCCAGCTCGCCGCGGTGCATCCGCATCCGCACGGTGAGATCCTCGGCGGCGGTGTCGAGTTCGTGCAGGTAGTTCTGCCGCTGATAGAAGTAGTCGCGCACCTCCTCGTGCGGCATGGTGATCGCCCCGGAGCCGCTGCCGTCCAAGAACCGCTCCTCGGTGGCGGCGGCCAGCTGCGCGGTGGTGATCCGGTAGCGCCGATGCAGGTTGACCATCGCCCGGGCCAGCTGGGGATGGGCGCTGACCATCTCGGCCACCTCGGGCAGGTCGACGTCGATATCGAGGTCGCGGTCCATGGTCACCTCGCGCAGCTCGGCGACCAGCCGGGTGTCGTCCTGGGAGGCGAAAAACGTCGCGTCCACGCCGAACACCTCGGTGATCCGCAGCAACACCGCCACCGTCAGCGGCCGGACGTCGTGCTCGATCTGGTTGAGGTAGCTCGGCGAGATCTCCAGCATCTGGGCCAGCGCGGCCTGGCTGAATCCGCGTTCGCTGCGCAGCTGACGCACCCGGGAGCCGACGAACGTCTTGGACACCTGCGCCAGCCTACCCGGCTGCGAAGAAGCACTTCGCATTATTGGCAACTTGGGGTGGGGTCGGCGCGCTGGTTGGCGGCCTCGCGAACCGGCTGGCATGATCACCCTGGGTGGGGGACAGGGGAGAGCACACCGCATGACGAGCAACAATTCAGCACCGACCACCGGCCTGGGCAAGGTCTTAATGCCGGTTCCGGACCCGCATCCCGACGTCTTCGACCGGGAATGGCCGATGCGGGTCGCCGACATCGACCGCGAGGGCCGGTTGCGGTTCGACGCCGCCGCCCGGCACATCCAGGACATCGGCCAAGACCAGCTGCGCGAGATGGGCTTCGAGGAGACCCACCCGTTGTGGATCGTGCGGCGCACCATGATCGACCTGATCCGCCCGATCGAATTCCAGGACATGCTGCGGGTGCGACGGTGGTGTTCGGGCACGTCGAACCGGTGGTGCGAGATGCGGGTCCGCGTGGATGGGAAGCGCGGACGAGGCCTGGTCGAATCCGAGGGGTTCTGGATCAACATCAACCGTGAGACGCAGGGCCCGGCCCGCATCTCCGAGGACTTCTTGGCCGGCCTGCACCGCACCACCAACGTCGACCGGCTGCGCTGGAAGGCCTACCTGACGTCCGGTGACCGCGACGACGCCGCCGAGATCCATGAATACCCGGTCCGGTTCACCGACATCGACCTGTTCGACCACATGAACAACTCGGTGTACTGGAGCGTGGTGGAGGACTATCTGTCCGGCTACCCGGAGCTGCTCAAGGCGCCGCTGCGGGTCACCATCGAACACGATTCACCGGTCGCGCTGGGCGACAAACTGGAGATCATCTCGCACGTCCACCCCGCCGAGTCGACCGACAAATTCGGACCTGACCTGGTCGATCGCACTGTTAGAACGCTCACATACGTCGTCGGCGAAGAGACCAAAGCCGTCGCCGCGATCTTCCCGCTGTAACACGTTCTAGTCAGTATCGTTCGCTCCGCCGACAGGGCGGTTCACCAGCGCAAATTTGTTACCAGCCGGTAGCTTTTTGGTGTCTGCGCGGTGCCGGCGCACTAGTCGCATTCTTAGCAACCTTCGCAAATTGCGGCGCGGTCGTTGCGAAAATTGGCAATTGAAACGGGTGGACCTGCATCGATGGGCTGTGCCATGGTCGGCTTAGCACAGCAGCCAAGCCGGCGAGGTGTTAACAAACCCGGAAACCCCGCTCCCGCAGGCGGGGCTCGACGAGGAAAACCGTAAGGAGTCCATCCGATGTCTACCGTTGGCACGCCGAAGAGCGCGGAGCAGATCCAGCACGACTGGGACCACAACCCGCGGTGGAAGGGCGTCACCCGCACCTACACCCCGGCCGACGTGGTGGCGCTGCAGGGGCACGTCGTCGAGGAGAACACCCTGGCCCGCCGCGGCGCCGAGGTGCTCTGGGAGCAGCTGCACGACATGGACTACGTCAACGCGCTGGGCGCGCTGACCGGCAACATGGCCGTGCAGCAGGTCCGCGCCGGCCTGAAGGCCATCTACCTGTCCGGGTGGCAGGTCGCCGGTGACGCCAACCTGTCCGGCCACACCTACCCCGACCAGAGCCTGTACCCGGCCAACTCGGTGCCGAACGTGGTGCGCCGGATCAACAACGCGCTGCTGCGTGCCGACCAGATCGCCAAGATCGAGGGCGACACCTCGGTGGCCAACTGGCTGGCCCCGATCGTGGCCGACGGTGAGGCGGGCTTCGGTGGCGCGCTCAACGTGTTCGAGCTGCAGAAGGCGATGATCGCCGCCGGTGTCGCCGGCTCGCACTGGGAGGACCAGCTGGCCTCGGAGAAGAAGTGTGGCCACCTGGGCGGCAAGGTGCTGATCCCGACCCAGCAGCACATCCGCACCCTGACCTCGGCCCGGCTGGCCGCCGACGTGTGCGACGTCCCGACCGTGGTGATCGCCCGCACCGACGCCGAGGCCGCCACCTTGATCACCTCCGACGTCGACGAGCGCGACCAGCCGTTCATCACCGGTGACCGGACCAAGGAGGGCTTCTTCCGGGTGCGCAACGGCATCGAGCCGTGCATCGCGCGGGCCAAGGCCTACGCGCCGTTCGCCGACCTGATCTGGATGGAGACCGGCACCCCCGACCTGGAGCTGGCCCGCCAGTTCGCCGAGGCGGTCAAGGCCGAGTACCCCGACCAGATGCTGGCCTACAACTGCTCGCCGTCGTTCAACTGGAAGAAGCACCTCGACGACGCGACCATCGCCAAGTTCCAGAACGAGCTGGGCGCGATGGGCTTCAAGTTCCAGTTCATCACGCTGGCCGGCTTCCACGCGCTGAACTACTCGATGTTCGACCTGGCCTACGGCTACGCCCGCAACCAGATGAGCGCCTACGTCGAGCTGCAGGAGCGCGAGTTCGCCGCCGAGGAGCGGGGCTACACCGCCACCAAGCACCAGCGCGAGGTGGGTGCCGGCTACTTCGACCGGATCGCCACCACGGTGGACCCGACCTCGTCGACCACCGCGCTGGCCGGCTCCACCGAAGAGGGCCAGTTCCACTGAGCTAACCCCGCTCGCCCGCCGCGAGCGTGCGCAAAATGCCGTTCGGCACGGCGTCTAGCCGTACATTTGCGCACGCTCGCGACCAACGGGCGGTAGGGACAAAGTTGACAGCGCAGGCCCCGCCCAGCGATGTTGGGCGGGGCCTGGTGCTGTCGAGTGGCCATGAGGACCGAGGATTCGGAAAGGAAGACCGTTGTCGATCGAACGAGTAGGCGTCGTCGGGGCCGGACAGATGGGGGCGGGCATCGCCGAGGTGGCCGCCCGCGCCGGCGTCGACGTCAAGGTCTTTGAGACCACCGACGCCTTGGTCACCGCCGGACGCAACCGCATCGTGAAGTCGCTGGAACGCGGCGTCAGCGCGGGCAAGATCACCGAGCGGGAACGCGACGCGGCGCTGGGGCAGCTGACCTTCACCACCGACCTCAACGATTTCGCCGACCGGCAACTGGTGATCGAAGCGGTCATCGAGGACGAGAGCGTCAAGGCCGGCCTGTTCGCCGAACTGGACCGGGTCATCACCAACCCGGATGCGGTGCTGGCGTCCAACACCTCGTCGATCCCGATCATGAAGATCGCCGCGGCCACCAAGAACCCGGGCCGGGTGCTGGGCCTGCACTTCTTCAACCCGGTGCCGGTGCTGCCGCTGGTCGAACTGGTCAGCACCCTGGTCACCGACGAGGCCGCCGCCGCCCGCACCGAGGAATTCGCCAGCGCGGTGCTGGGCAAACAGGTGGTGCGCTGCTCGGACCGCTCGGGCTTCGTGGTGAACGCGTTACTGGTGCCCTACCTGCTCTCGGCGATCCGGATGGTCGAGGGCGGGTTTGCCACCGTCGAGGACGTCGACAAGGCGGTGGTTGCCGGGCTGTCGCATCCGATGGGGCCGCTGCGGCTGTCCGATCTGGTCGGCCTGGACACGCTGAAGCTGATCGCGGACAAGATGTACGAAGAGTTCAAAGAACCCCACTTCGGCGCGCCGCCGCTGTTGCTGCGGATGGTCGAGGCAGGTTTGCTGGGCAAAAAGTCCGGCCAGGGCTTCTACAGCTACTAATCAGGGTTATTCGTCGTCACCGACACAGCGCTACCCGCCGTCATCGACCCCAGGTAGTGCAGGTAGGCTGCACGACGTCCGAACGAACGAGAGTTGGGTAGCGGTTTCGAATGCCTGAGCTAACCCCGTACTACGAAGAATCGCAGTCGATCTACGATATTTCAGACGAGTTCTTCGCGTTGTTCCTGGACCCGACGATGGCGTACACCTGCGCCTACTTCGAGCGCGACGACATGACCCTGGAAGAGGCGCAAAACGCCAAATTCGACCTGGCGTTGGGCAAGCTCAACCTCGAGCCCGGGATGACGCTGCTGGACATCGGCTGCGGCTGGGGCGGCGCGCTGCAGCGGGCCATCGAGAAATACGACGTGAACGTGATCGGTATCACGCTGAGCCGCAACCAGTCCGAGTACAGCCGCAAGCGGCTGGCCAAGATCCCCACCGAACGCAACGTCGAGGTGCGGTTGCAGGGCTGGGAAGAATTCAACGAGAAGGTGGACCGAATCGTCACGATCGGGGCCTTCGAAGCGTTCAAAGCCGAGCGCTACCCGCTGTTCTTCGAACGCGCCCACAGCATCCTGCCCGATGACGGGCGGATGCTGCTGCACACGATCTTGACCTACCCGATTCAGGGTTTCCGTGAGCAGGGCATCGAAGTGACGATGAGCGACATTCGGTTCATGAAGTTCATCGGCGAGGAGATCTTCCCGGGCGGTCAGCTGCCGTGCGTGGAGGACATCGAAGAACTCGCCAAGAACTCCGGATTCGACCTGCAGCGCATCCACCTGCTGCGCCCGCATTACGCGAAGACCTTGGACATTTGGGCGACCAACCTGGAAGCCAACAAGGAGCGCGCCATCGCCGTGCAGTCCCAAGAGGTCTACGACCGCTACATGCACTACCTGACCGGCTGCGCGAACTTCTTCCGCAAGGGCATCAGCAACGTCGGCCAGTTCACCCTGGTCAAATAGGCCCGGCGCGGCCCCGTTCACCCAGCTTGACCCGCCTCGGCCGGTTGGCCTACACCGGCCGAGGCGGGATCGGTGACGGGTGGGGCTGGGTGTTGAAGTTTTCCAACGACCCGCCCACTTCGACGATCCCGCACAGCGCGTTCCAGCTCAGCATCGTCAGGTAGTCGATCAGCTCATCGGAGCTCATCCGGGGGTGCGACATCCAGGAGTGGGTGGCCAACTGCACCCCGCCGACGATCAGGAACGCCCACGGCTCCACGCCGCGGGTGTCCATCCCGGCTTCGGCCGCCCGGCGGCGCAGCATCACCGCGAGCATGCGGGCAATGATTTGCTCGCTGTCGGCGATCACTTTGCTTTTGCTGGCCGAGTTGTTGGCCATCACGAACCGGTACGGTTCCGGCTCGGCGGCCACGGTCTCCACGTACACCCGGATGATCTCGCGGGTCAGGTCAAACCCGTCCAGGTGCGACGACAGCGCCGCGGCCATATTGGGAATCAGCGTGGTTTGCGCGAAGCGCATCATCACCGCGGTGGTCAGGTCGTTCTTGTCGACGAAGTACCGGTACAACACGGTCTTCGACACGCCGATCTCGGCGGCGATCTCGTCCATGCTGACGTTGCTGCCGCGGCGTCGGATCGCCTCCAGCGTGCCCTCGACCAACTCGGTGCGTCGCTCCATCTTGTGCTGGCGCCAACGCCGCTTCCGACCATCGATCTTTACGGTCCCGACCGGGGTCTGTTCTGCCACTATTGCGGATTCCCATTCACTAGACGCTCTCGATACTACGGCCTGTCGGGACCCGTTCCGCGGCACCGTCTCGGTGCCCGGGTAAGTCGAGTCACAGTAACTGGGCCCATGGTGGTTGCTGCGGTAGCGGATGATGGTTGGGTGGCACAACAACCCAACCCGGCGGGGGGCCGGCACCGGTCGGCGGCGCCGCCGGCGCGCCGGCGGTCGACGTCGTTCGCCGAAAGCTTCGCCGGCGCCGACCCGGTGGCCGACGCCGAGCAGCGCCGCGGCCTGCGCCGGAT
>PPEA01000498.1 GCA_002967005.1 Mycobacterium talmoniae | reverse complement strand
TGGGCGCAGTCCGGCGGCACCGCGGCCGGCTGGGTGGGCTATGTGGGCGCCGCCGCCGAAGCCGGCATGGTGGGCGCGTTGGCGGACTGGTTCGCCGTCACCGCGCTGTTCAAACATCCGCTGGGCATCCCGATCCCGCACACCGCGATCATCAAGCGCAAAAAGGACCAGCTCGGGGAGGGCCTGGGCACCTTCGTGCGGGAGAACTTCTTGTCGCCGTCGGTGGTGGAGACCAAGCTGCGCGACGCGCAGGTGCCAGCCGGCTGGGCAAGTGGGCTGATCGGGACCGCGTCGCACGCCGAACGGGTGGCCGCCGAGGCCGCCACGGTGCTGCGGGTGGGCGTGGAACTGCTGCGCGACGAGGACGTGCAGCACGTGATCGACCGGATGATCGTGCGGCGCATCGCCGAACCGCGGTGGGGCCCGCCGGTGGGCCGGGTGCTGGCCAGCCTGCTCGCCGAGCACCGCCAGGAGGCGCTGATCCAGCTGCTGGCCGACCGCGCCTTCCACTGGTCGCTGAACGCCGGTGAGGTCATCCAGCGGGTGGTCGAGCACGACTCGCCGAGCTGGTCGCCGCGGTTCATCGACCACCTGGTCGGCGACCGCATCCACCGCGAGCTGATGGACTTCACCGACAAGGTGCGCCGCAACCCCGACCACGACCTGCGCCGCAGCGCCACCCGGTTCCTGTTCGAGTTCGCCGACGACCTGCAGCACGACGAGGCCACCATCGCCCGCGCCGAGGCGGTCAAGGAGCAGCTGATGGCGCGCGACGAGGTCACCAACGCCGCCGCGGCGGCGTGGAAGACGCTCAAGCGGCTGGTGCTCGACGGCGTCGACGACCCGTCCAGCGCGCTGCGCACCCGCATCACCGACACCGTGATCCGGATCGGGGAGGCGCTGCGCGACGACGCCGAGCTGCGGGACAAGGTCGACGACTGGCTGGTGCGGGCCGCCCAACACCTGGTCTCCCAGTACGGCGTGGAGATCACCGCGATCATCACCGAGACGATCGAACGGTGGGACGCCCAGGAGGCCAGCCGACGCATCGAACTGCACGTCGGCCGGGATCTGCAATTCATCCGCATCAACGGCACCGTGGTGGGCTCGTTGGCCGGGCTGGTGATCTACACCGTCGCGCAACTAGCGTTCTGACCTGCGCTAACAACTGCTTGCAAAAGTTAGCACGAGGTTGTAGCGTGGTGCGCGCCAACACCGGCGATCCGACGCAAGGAGTTTGCCAATGCCGCAGGACGAAAAGCTTGCCGCAGTGGTATCCACCGCCGCGTCGGATATCGGCAGCTTCATCAGGGCGCAGCGTGAGGCTGCCCAAGTGTCGGTGCGGCAACTGGCCGATAAGGCCGGTGTGAGCAATCCGTACCTCAGCCAGATCGAGCGCGGATTGCGCAAACCGTCTGCCGATGTACTGAACCAGATCGCCAAGGCGCTCCGGGTGTCCGCCGAGGTCCTCTACGTCCGGGCCGGGATCCTCGAGCCCAGCGAGAAGAGCGAGGTCCGCGACGCCATCATCGCCGACACGGTGATCACCGAGCGGCAGAAGCAGGTTCTGCTCGATATCTACACCTCGTTTGTGCAACAAAACGACGCTGCCCGTGAGGAGCCCACCCCTGCTTGAGCTTCGATAACCCACCCCAGACATCCGTCCCCAACAGTCATTTCGTGAAAGGAAACACCATGGCCGAGAACCCGACCATCGACGACCTGAAGGCCCCGCTGCTCGCCGCGCTGGGTGCCGCCGACCTGGCCCTGGCCACCGTCAACGACCTGCTCGCCGAGCTGCGGGAGCGCGCCGAAGAGGCCCGCACCGACACCCGCAGCCGGGTCGAGGACCGCCGCGCCCGGCTGACCAAGCTGCAGGAGGAGCTGCCCGAGCACCTCGCCGAGCTGCGCGAGAAGTTCACCGCCGACGAGCTGCGCAAGGCGCCGAGGGCTACGTGGAGGCCGCCAC
>PPEA01000497.1 GCA_002967005.1 Mycobacterium talmoniae | reverse complement strand
GGGGCGTCCGCGCCGCGTTGGGCGCAGGTGATCACCACCGGCGCCCGGCCCGCATAGCCGAGGTCCAGCCACAGCGCCGTCTCCTCCAAGGTGTCGGTGCCGTGCGTGACGACCACCCCGTCGACGCCGTCGTCCACCGCGGTCTGCACCGCCGCCGCGATCCGCTCCCAATCGGTTGGGCCCAGTTGGGAGCTGTCGAGCGCCAGCACGTCCACGACCTCGACGTCCAGCCCGCCCGGAGCCAGCCCGGCGACCAGATCGGCGCCGCTGCGGGTGGGGCGTCGGACCCCGGCGTCATCGCGACTGGTGGCGATCGTTCCGCCGGTGGTGACCACGGCAAGGCGGCTCATGGGGGCCATCATCGCCCATCGGCGGTAGGGAATGATGGAGGAGTGACTGACGAACCAACCGGCTCGACCGAACCGGTGACAGCGACCGGGGCTGTCGACGAACCCGGCCCGGCGCCGCGACGACAGCTGCGCCTGCTGCTCTCGGTCGCGGCGGTGGTGTTGTCGCTCGACATCGTCACCAAGGTGCTCGCCGTCAAGCTGCTGACCCCGGGCCAGCCGGTGTCGATCATCGGCGACACGGTCACCTGGACCCTGGTCCGCAATTCCGGGGCGGCCTTCTCGATGGCCACCAGCTACACCTGGGTGTTGACGGTGATCGCCAGCGCCGTCGTGGGCGGCATTTTCTGGATGGGACGCCGGCTGGTGTCGCCGTGGTGGGCGATCGGCCTGGGCATGATCCTCGGCGGCGCGATGGGCAACCTGGTCGACCGGTTCTTCCGGTCGCCCGGGCCGCTGCGCGGGCACGTGGTGGACTTCTTGTCGATCGGCTGGTGGCCGGTGTTCAACGTCGCCGACCCGTCGGTGGTCGGTGGGGCCATCCTGCTGGTCGCGTTGTCGCTGTTCGGCTTCGACTTCGACAGCGTCGGCCGGCGCAGCCTGGACGAACAAGCCTGATGCGCGCCGGCGACGATACAGAGCGGCGCGATGGGGAGGAGCGGCGCCCGTGAGTGAGGTGCAGCAGCTGATCGAGGACACGCTGCAGGCCAACGAGCTGAGCTACTCGCCGCACGAGGGTGCGCACGGCGGGCTGCCGGGGCTGATCGTGGCCCTGCCCGGGGAACGCAAACTCACCACCAACACCCTGTTGAGCATCGGCGAGCACTCGGTGCGCGTCGAGGCGTTCGTGTGCCGCAAACCCGACGAGAACCACGAGGGCGTCTACCGGTTTCTGCTCAAGCGCAACCGCCGGCTGTACGGGGTCGCCTACACCCTGGACAACGTCGGCGACATCTACCTGGTCGGCCGCATGTCGTTGGGGTCGGTGACGCCCGAGGAGATCGATCGGGTGCTCGGCCAGGTGCTCGAAGCGGTGGACACCGACTTTAATACGTTGCTGGAGTTGGGTTTTCGCTCGTCGATCCAAAAAGAGTGGGAGTGGCGGGTGTCGCGGGGTGAGTCGCTGAAGAACCTGCAGGCGTTCGAGCACTTGATCGACGAGGACGACGACTGATCACTGGCCGTGCCAGCCGTGAAAGATGACCGGGGGAGCCGAGGTGGCTTCGAGGCGGCGCGCGGCGAAAGCCGCGGCCTCGGCGGGCATGCCGTTCGTCGGGTAATCGGTATGCCCGAGCGGGAGGCCGTCGCCGCCGTCGCAGACGGTGTCGTTGCGGGCGCAGTACTCGCGGGTCTTGGCCGCATACAGGGGGCCGACCGTGACCGGCGGCGCGTCGTAGCGGCGGATGAACCTGGCCGAGGGTTTCCCGAACAAGATCACCGCCGCGACGTGATCGGCCACCACATCCGGCATCGGCCGCGGTAGATCCGGCACCAGCTCGGCCGGCACCCCGGTCGGCACCGACGGCGAGGTCGTATACCCGGTGACGGCGGCGCCCTGGGAGTAGCCGCCCAGCACGATCTGGGTGTCGGGGCAGTCCAGCGCCGTCCACTCGATATGGCTGACCTCGTCGCGGATCCCGGCGATGACGCTTCGGTCGAAATCGATTCCGCTGCTCAACGCGCTGGCGGCGGCGTAGTTGACCGGGTACACCGCGATCGACTGGTCGGTGTGGGCGGCGCGCAGCGCGTCGACGAAGGCCTGCCCGACCTTGCCGACGCCGGGCGGCTCGTCGCTGCCGCGGCGAAGATCACCTCGGTGCCGGCGCACGGTTTGGCGGCTGCGATCGGGGCCGCCAGCGTCGGCAGCACCGTCGACGTCGCCAGCAGCGCGACCGCCAACAGGCGGGGGCCGGGGCGTGCGTTCACCGCCATACCTCCGATCCACAAATGTTGGACCTTGCTACGACGGTAGCGCGGATTCGCGCCCGTGAGAGACTGTCGCGCATGACAGATTCCACGTTGGTGCTGCTGCGCCACGGCGAAAGCGAATGGAACGCGAGCAACCTGTTCACCGGGTGGGTGGACGTCGACCTGACCGATAAGGGCCGGGCCGAAGCGCTGCGCGGCGGGCAGCTGCTGGTCGACCACGACCTGCTGCCCGACGTGGTCTACACCTCGCTGCTGCGTCGGGCCATCACCACCGCCAACCTGGCGCTGGACACCGCGGACCGGCACTGGATCCCGGTGCACCGCAGCTGGCGGCTCAACGAACGCCACTACGGCGCGCTGCAGGGGCTGGACAAGGCGCAGACCCGGGACCGCTACGGCGACGAGCAGTTCATGGCGTGGCGGCGCAGCTACGACACCCCGCCGCCGCCGATCGAGGCCGGCAGCCAGTACAGCCAGGACACCGACCCGCGTTACGCCGACATCGGCGGCGGCCCGCTGACCGAATGCCTGGCCGACGTGGTGGCCCGGTTCCTGCCGTACTTCACCGACGTCATCGTGCCGGATCTGCGGGTGGGCAAGACGGTGCTGATCGCCGCGCACGGCAACTCGCTGCGCGCGCTGGTCAAACACCTGGACGGCATGTCCGACGAGGAGGTCGTGGGCCTGAACATTCCCACCGGTATCCCGCTGCGCTACGACCTGGACGCCGACCTGCGGCCGCGGGTGCCCGGCGGCACCTACCTGGACCCGGAGGCGGCGGCCGCCGGCGCCGCCGCGGTCGCCAGCCAAGGCGCCAAATAGCGCGGTAGCTGGTCACATCTGTCACAGCAGTCCCGGCTCGGGACCCATGTGGTGTTGCGTCCGCGTCCGAGCGACAACCAAGGCCTGTTCCTGGGCGGGACGCGCCCGGGCCGGCCGGGCAACGCCCAACCAGCGTGGCGGGCGAGACAGCTGTGCCGTAAGTGACCGGGCGGCGGACCGACCGTCGGCGTCGGCGCCCCAATTTTGTCGCTCCGGCGCGGACGCAACACCACATGGTCCGGCCGCGGTGGCGCATGGGACGAATGTGACCAGGCCCCGGGACGCCGGTCGAGCCCGGTGCGCGGGCGCGTTACCGGCGGCTGTCCTGGGCGAACACCGCGTGAACGGCGGTGGAACACCTGCGCCCGGGACTGTGACATGTCCCGATTTGGCCGCACGCTGACTAGGTGACGTTCATCGGATGCGTACGCTTTTTACGTGTCCGTGATGTCAGCCCTGTCACTGGCTGGAGCGTCGGCGCTGCTGGCACTCGTAGCCGGTGTGCTGGTGGGGGTGCGGTTGACGCCGCGGATCGTCGAACGCCGGCGGCGCGAGGCCGCCGAACGCGCCGGGATCACCGTCGGCCAGATGCTGCAGCGCATCGTCGCGCTGGCGCCGGTGGGCACCGTGGTGGTCGACAGCCATCGCGACGTGGTGTACCGCAACGACCGGGCCGGGGAGCTGGGCCTGGTGCATGACCGGCTCGTCGACGACCGGGCCTGGGTCGCGGCGCAACGGACGCTGGCCAGCGGCCAGGATGTCGAGTTCGACCTGTCGTCGAGCAAACGCGCCGCACCGGGCCGATCCGCGTTGTCGCTGCGCGGCTACGCCCGGCTGCTGTCCGAGGACGACCGCCGCTTCGCGGTGGTCTTCGTCGACGACCAGTCCGAGTACGCCCGGATGGAGGCCTCCCGGCGCGACTTCGTGGCCAACGTCAGCCACGAACTCAAGACCCCGGTCGGTGCGATGGGGGTGCTGGCCGAGGCGCTGCTGGCGTCGGCGGACGACCCCGAGACCGTGCGCCGGTTCGGCGAAAAGGTGCTGGTGGAGGCCAACCGGCTGGCCGACATGGTCGGCGAACTGATCGAGCTGTCCCGGCTGCAGGGTGCCGAGCCGCTGCCGACCCTGGCCGACGTCGACGTCGACACCGTTGTCTCCGAAGCGATCTCACGCCACAAGGTGGCCGCCGACAACGCCGAGATCAAGGTCAGCACCGATGCGCCCAGCGGTTTGCGGGTCCTCGGCGACGAGGCGCTGCTGATCACCGCGCTGGCCAACCTGGTGTCCAACGCGATCGCGTACTCCCCGCACGGGTCGTCGGTGTCGATCAGCCGGCGCCTCCGCGCCGACAACGTCGAGATCGCCGTCACCGACCGGGGCATCGGGATCGCCCGCAAAGACCAGGAACGGGTCTTCGAGCGGTTCTTCCGCGGCGACAAGGCCCGGTCGCGCGCCACCGGCGGCAGTGGGCTGGGGCTGGCCATCGTCAAACATGTGGCGGCCAACCACAACGGCGGCATCAGGCTGTGGAGTCAACCCGGAACCGGGTCGACGTTCACCCTGTCGATACCGGCGTACCAGGACAACGGGCAGCAGCACTCGGATCCATTGCCCGCCCAACGAAAGGAAGAAGTACGGCGATGACCCGCGCTGGCGAGAAAGCAGGGCGAAGCTACAGGGAGGAGTGGCGCTGAGATGACCCGCGCTTACGACGATGCAGAGCGGAGCGATGAGGAGGAGTGGCGCTGAGATGACCAGTGTGCTGATCGTGGAAGACGAGGAGTCGCTGGCCGATCCACTGGCGTTTCTGCTGCGCAAAGAGGGATTTGAGGCCACCGTGGTGACCGACGGTCCCGCGGCGTTAGCGGAATTCGACCGGGCCGGCGCCGACATTGTGCTGCTCGACCTGATGTTGCCGGGCATGTCGGGGACCGAGGTGTGCAAGCAGCTGCGCGCCCGCTCCGGCGTGCCGGTGATCATGGTCACCGCCCGGGACAGTGAGATCGACAAGGTGGTCGGCTTGGAGCTGGGCGCCGACGACTATGTCACCAAGCCCTATTCGGCGCGGGAGCTGATCGCGCGGATCCGGGCGGTGCTGCGTCGCGGCGGCGAGGACGACGCCGGCGTCGGCGACGGTGTGCTGGAGTCCGGCCCGGTGCGGATGGATGTGGAGCGCCACGTCGTCTCGGTGAACGGTGAGCCGATCACCTTGCCGCTCAAAGAGTTTGATCTGCTCGAATACCTGATGCGCAACACCGGCCGGGTGTTGACCCGGGGCCAGTTGATCGATCGGGTGTGGGGCGCCGACTACGTCGGCGACACCAAGACGCTGGACGTGCACGTCAAACGGTTGCGGTCCAAAATCGAAGTCGACCCGGCCAACCCGGTGCACCTGGTGACGGTGCGCGGCCTCGGGTACAAGCTGGAGGGCTGACGGCTACTCGGCGGCGCGGGTGGCCGGGTGCACCGCGATCAGCCCCAGCCCGCCGCGCCGCCGGCACATCGCGGCCAGCTCGGCGTAGGCCTTCTCGCCCAGTAGTTCGGTGAGTTCGGCGGCCAGGCTTTCCCACACCTGCTGGGCGCGACGTGGGCGGCCGGGTCGCCGGTGCAGTACCAGTGCAGGTCGGCGCCGCCGGCGCCCCAGCCGCGGCGGTCGTATTCGGTGACCGTGGTCTTGAGGATCTCGCTGCCGTCCGGGCGGGTCACCCACTCCTGGCTGCGCCGGATCGGCAACTGCCAGCACACATCTGGCTTCATCGTCAACGGCTGCACCCCCAGCTTGAGCGCCTTGCTGTGCAGCGCGCAGCCGGGCCCGGATTTAAACCCCGGCCGGTTCAAGAAGATGCAGGCACCCTTGTGTTTGCGGGTGCGGAACTGCTGCTCGCCGTCGTACTCGTCGAGCTCCAGATACCCCTTGCGGCCCAGGCCCTTGTCGCGGAACTGCCAGTCGTCGTCGGTGAGCTGGCTCACCGCGTCATCGAGCCGGGCGCGGTCGTCGTCGTCGGACAAAAACGCCCCGTGCGAACAACATCCGTCGTCGGGGCGGTCGACCACCGTGCCCTGACAGGCCGGGGTGCCGAACACGCAGGTCCACCGGGACAACAGCCAGGTCAGATCGGCCGCGATCAGGTGTTCGGGGTTGTCCGGGTCGTAGAACTCCACCCATTCGCGGGGGAAATCCAGTTCGACCTCGCCCGGGTGGGCTGGATCCACACTTGCCACGGCTCCTACGGTACCGGCCGAGCAGACGCAAAATCGCCCGGTCGCGGCCGGCGTCGTGCGATTTTGTGTCTGCTCGCCGGGTTACGCCGCGCACCGGATAGGTTGTCTTTCGTGCGATTGGGTGTGCTCGACGTGGGCAGTAACACGGTGCATCTGCTGGTGGTGGATGCCCGCCGGGGCGGTCATCCGACGCCGATGAGCTCCACCAAGGCCGCGCTGCGGCTGGCCGAGGCCACCGACAGCTCCGGCAAGATCACCCGCAAGGGCGCCGACAAGCTGATCTCCACGATCGACGAGTTCGCCAAGATCGCGGCCAGTTCGGGCTGCGCGGAGCTGATGCCGTTCGCCACCTCCGCGGTGCGCGACGCCTCCAACTCCGAGGACGTGCTGGCCCGGGTCCGGGCCGAGACCGGGGTGGAGTTGCAGGTGCTGCGCGGGGTCGACGAATCCCGGCTGACCTTCCTGGCGGTGCGCCGCTGGTACGGCTGGAGCGCCGGGCGCATCATCAACCTCGACATCGGCGGCGGCTCGCTGGAGGTGTCCAACGGCGTCGACGAGGAACCCGAGGTGGCGTTGTCGCTGCCGCTGGGCGCCGGGCGGCTGACCCGGGAATGGCTGGCCGAGGATCCGCCCGGCCGGCGCCGGGTGGCCATGCTGCGGGACTGGCTGGACACCGAGCTCGCCGAGGCCAGCGCCAC